>DMCJ01000003.1 GCA_003446735.1 Lachnospiraceae bacterium
TTTTTAAGTGTGGTAACGATATGGTCCTGTCCTTTAACGGAGGAAAAATCCGAGGGACGGAACTTTCGATACAACGCCTGATATGACATATTGTTACTTAATCTCCGAAGCTTATTCCGAGCATCTTGGCTTCTTTTATTATAGTCGCATCGGGAGAAACGTATTTAAGTTTACCCGCAACTTCTTCGAGAGGAACCTTTATTATCTCTCTGTTCTTGATACCTACCATGAATCCGTACTCACCGTCCATGATGAGCTTTCCTGCCTCGGACCCGAGCCTTGATGCAAATACCCTGTCGTAAGGGCAGGGGCTTCCGCCTCTCTGGGTGTGGCCGGGAACCGTAACTCTGACTTCGTAATTGGAAGCCTTCTGGATCTCATCGGCAACTTCATATGAGATGGAAGGATATTTATAATTCTTCATGAACTCCTTGAGTTCCTTCTTGGACATCTCCGCTCTTTCTTTGGGGATCGCACCTTCGGCAACGGCAAGGATCGTAAATCTGCTTCCTCTTTTATGTCTTGCTTCGATCGCCGCACATACCTTTTTGATATCATAGGGGATCTCGGGAATAAGGATGATGTCTGCGCCTCCTGCCATTCCTGCATTAAGAGTAAGCCAGCCTACTCTGTGTCCCATTACCTCGACGATGAAAACTCTTCCGTGCGAAGCAGCTGTAGTATGGATGCAGTCGATGGCATCCGTGGCGATATCGACCGCACTCTGGAAACCGAAGGTCATGTCTGTACCGTAAAGGTCATTGTCTATCGTCTTGGGGAGCGTAACTATATTAAGTCCTTCTTCCCTTAAGAGATTTGCCGTCTTGTGGGTTCCGTTTCCACCCAATATGACAAGGCAGTCAAGCTTTAATTTATAGTAGTTCTGTTTCATGGCCTCGACCTTATCAAGACCGTTTTCATCAGGATCCTTTATGGTCTTAAAAGGTGTGCGGCTGCTGCCGAGGATCGTTCCTCCGACAGTAAGTATTCCGGAAAAATCCCTTCCGGTGAGAACTCTGAAATTACCGTAGATAAGCCCTTTGTAACCGTCTTCAAAGCCGTAGATCTCGGCATCCTCTTCATGATTGGTAACACTCTTTACCACACCTCTCATTGCCGCATTTAAGGCCTGGCAGTCACCCCCGCTGGTCAACATTCCGATACGCTTCATGTCTCTACCTCCGTTTCTCTTATTCTTCTATTGTTATCACTTTCGTAAGAACATAATGGAAGCCTGGAGCCGACGCTTCCCTATTCTCGGGATATTCCGTGTTAAGATCCCATGTGTCATGAGGATCATCAGGGTTCATTCCTATATAGTCCCCTTTAAACACATGTACCTTTCCCGCTTTCATATCTTCGATCGCCTTATCGATGACCTCGGCGCTTCCCTCGGGAGCGATGGCTGCATTTAATTCCAGCATGCTTACCCATCCCTGATCAAATCCCGCGCCTGAATCGTTTCCGTGTACATCCGCTTTTATTTGAGACTCTATATCTTCATTTTCAACGACCGCACCTACTGCTGCGCAGATATAAGGGGCCCAGTCTATCCTGGCACCGATAAGTGATGTCGTAGGCGCCACATCGATCATATCCTGATTATATCCAACATGATAGACCGGATGTCCGGCATCCGAATTCTCGCATGTGACCGCAGGGCCGACAGTATCCGAATGCTGGGATATTATAACACACCCTTCATCGATAAGTTCCGCCGCGATCTCCTTTTCCTTCATATAGCTGGTCCAGGTGTTGGTATATCTTACCCTCATGGTAGCGCTGGGGCAAGTCTGTCTGGCACCCAGGAAAAAAGCGGTATATCCGGAGATGACCTCGGCATATGGATAGGCACCGACATATCCGATGACAGCCTCATCGGCCTCTATCTTTCCTTTATCTATCATCTCCTGCATCTTCATGCCCGCAACAAGCCCGCAGATATATCTTCCTTCATATATCCTTCCCATGAAGGTATGATAATTTTTGACTACCGGAGCCTCGTTTGCATTATCGCAGGTAGCTTCGCAGAATTCCACATCCGGATATTCCTTTGCTATCTCTTTTGCGGTCTCGCCATATCCGTAACTGTTGGTAAAGATGATATTGCATTCCATATCGGCAAGCTCTTTAAGGACATCTCCCGCCTCTTCATAGGGAACGTTATATCTGATAATGACGTTTATCCTGTCACCGTATTCTAACTTTAATATCTCGATCGCTCTGATGAAATTCTCACTGTATGGCGTGCTTTCATCCCCGTCGAGTACAAATCCGACCCTGACTATCCTTTCGTCCTCTCCGGGATCGGTAGTCAGAAAATGATATACATAGAAAATACCCACGCAGATAAGAGCAGCCAGGATGACCCATATTAAGTTTTCTTTTTCCCTGCTATTCATCGGCAGTCTCCTTTTCGGTATTGCCGTAGAGCTTTTCTATATCGATCTTTCCTTCATTTATGATACGAATGAAAAGATCCATAAGCTCGGGATCGAACTGAGTCCCTCTTCCTTCTTTAAGTTCTTTTATAACATCCGCAAATCCGAGTTTCTTACGGTAAACTCTGTTCGCAGTCATCGCATCAAATGCATCCGCTATGGCTATTATCCTTCCGTATAAGGGAATATTGTCTCCTTTAAGACCATCGGGATATCCGCTTCCGTCATATCTTTCATGATGATAACGTGCACCCTCGACAACATGATCTATGAGCGTGAAATCCTTTAAGATCTCGGCGCCTCTTGTAACATGTGTCTTCATGATCTCGTATTCGGAATCCGAAAGCTTTGCGGGTTTGTTCAATATCTTATCGGGTATACCTATCTTTCCTATATCATGGAGCAGAGCAGCCTTTCTTAAGTTTTCCTGCTCTTCTTTATTAAAACCATACTCTTCGGCGATAAGCACAGAATAATCCGATACTCTCAGCGAGTGTTCGCTCGTCATGGAGTCCTTTGCATCCACGGTCTTTGCTATGGCAAGAATGGTCTCATTGCCCATCTGTACCTGCTTTAACGCAAGCTCGAGTCTTTCCTGCTGAAGGGCTATCGTTCTCTGGGTAACAAATCTTGTTATAAACCAGGACAGCCAGCCTATGAACAGACCGCCTACTATGAGCATATAGGCAAGGAACCACCTGTTTGCATAGATCGGTTTTTCTTTGGTAAAGCCGTAGGTGCTCTCCTCTATCTTCTTCCCGTTTTCATCTAAGATCGCAAGGTGGAAAACATATTCTCCCGAAGGAAGGTTAGTGTAAATGACACCTCCCAGCTCGCTCTGATAAACCGTCTTATAATCACTTTCGAGGCCCTCCAGATAATATGAGACTCTGGGATCCTCAAGAGTATAATTTACGATCTCGGGGACAAATTCTATGCTGTTGACATTCTTCCCGATCGTAAGGCCTATCCCTCGTTCTATGGGAGTCGGAACATCATCAAGCTTGATCTGGGATACCATGAGCCTGTAGGTCTTTCTTCCGGGCCTGTAATGATCCAGGTTCATCAGGATAACCCCCCTGTCGGTACACAGATACATGTTTTCCTTTTCCGTGACTTCATTCCAGGAATTGGCCGTGATCGCTCCGCGAAGTCCGACTCTTGAATTTAACAGCGTATAATCGATCGGATCATCGGAAAGCAGAGCGGATTTTTTAACCACATATATTCCCGCGCTTCCAAGGATAAATGCTTCACCGTCATCATCTAAGATAAGATCGTAGTTGTTGGAATAGGGGAATTCCGATATCACGCTTACTGCGTCATCTTTGATACGGCAGAGGCCGTTACTTGTAACGACAAAAAGGTGTTCCGACTTACTGTCATATACCAGACGAAGGATGACTCCGGAGCTTAATCCGTCTTCTTTTGTGATATGACCTTCTACCTTTCCGTCATCAACGATAACTATACCGTTTCCGTCAGTCCCAACAAAAAGCCTTTTATCGGGAAGCTCGCACATGGACAGGATCTGGGACGAACCGAGTTCATCGCCGTAAGGTATCGTGGTCGTTTTTTCGCCGGGGCCTATTATGTTCACGCCGGTATCGCTTCCGACGACTATATTGCCATTTGATAATTCGGTAACTACTCTTGTCCAGCTTCCGATGCCGTAGGTCTCTTCGTCAAAAACCTTTATCTCTCCGTCGGATGAATATCTGACAAGTCCCTTTCCGTAGCTGCATATCCAGAGATTGCCTTTTGAATCGCTCTTTATGCATCTTATCCTGCAGCCTTCGAGTATTTCTGTAAGTTCGTTTTTTACCGATATCCCTACCGAAAGATTTAAGATATAAAGACCGTTGTCAGCTCCGACGTACA
>DMCJ01000184.1 GCA_003446735.1 Lachnospiraceae bacterium
GATGTGTGGCATTTGGCATTTAAGATGGCCTCGGTCTCATATGCGGCATTGTAATACCAGATGCTCGCTTCGGAATGATCTCCGTTTATCCTGTAATAGTCTCCCAGGGCGCAGCAGATCTCGCTGCAGCCTCCCGCTGAGATGGCTCTTGTCGTATATTTAAAGAAATCCAGATATTTTCTTAAGTAGAAGCATGCCTTCGCACATATGCAGCAGCTTTCGAGTATTTCGTCCATGCTTCGGTCTTCATCATTCATGGAAGCGGAAAATGCAGGATAAGCATGAGTGAAATCCTGCGGCTCACCGGATATCATAAGCTCCTTGGCATACAGATTATGAAGACGTTTGTTTAAATGTATGCCGTCTTTGTAAAGCTGCTCGAAAGCAGCGAGGTCACGGCCTTTATGATTGCTCGTGGGGCGGTGCTCTATGGTGATGTCACTTTCATAGATAAGAGGATCAAGGCGCACCGCCTCATGTATCGCATTTTCCCATACAAACGGGCGGAGCCTTTTATATAATTTAGGACGAAGTTCCTTATCGTAGTTGTATATCGTATTATATGATAACTGGTTTGAATAATACATCTGTACGATGTCTATGTCACGGAGCATACCGCGCTTTAACATGAGGAACTTGTTACGGTTTTCTTCGTCCATATATTCGTCAGCATCCGCACAATAGATGTATTCCTTTGTGGCAAGTGAGAAAGAATAGTTCCTTGCATCGGAAAAACTGCCCGTCCATTCAAAATCGTATACCTTGTCGGTATATTTAAGGGCTATTTCCTTTGTTTTGTCCGTAGAGCCCGTATCGACTATTATGATCTCGTCCATGAGATCGGCTATGGAGTCGAGGCATCTTGAAAGGACAGCTTCCTCATTCTTGACTATCATGCAAAGACTGATCGAGATCATGAGTTCCTCCTTAGTGGGACTCTCCCCGGGCAAGGCCTGTAACATAATTGATCGCCTGCTTTACGGGAGGCAGCAGTAAAAGAAGTACAGTGAGTATGACTTCGGGAATTATATAACTCATGTTATATACAATTCCGGCCCAAAGTGCAAGGAAATTATCTTTAGTATTACCTACATATTCGGTATAGAAGATGGCTCCCGAGATGCAGTGGAATACCAGTCTTCCGAAAGCTCCGACCAGATAACCGATGATAAGACCGTTCTTCTTTTTCCAGAAGAAGCCTGATAAGCCAAGGGCTCCGAAAGCCAGAGGGAAATCGAGGGCTACCTGAAGGGGATGAACATAGTAGGGACCTGTTATGAATTGTAAAATACCGTACGTTATCGCTGCAATAAGACCGGTAACGGGGCCATACCAGTAACCTACGAGTGCTATTATGAGCATGGAGAATAAGGTGATGGAGCCGCCGGAGAACCAGAAGGGCAGTTTGAATTTTAAAAATGTTGCGATAACAGTGGCGAGTGCGATGGCGATCGCAGCAAAAGCGATCTGCCTGGTTGACAGTTTCTTTTTTGTTTCCATATGAATAAGCCTCCTTACGCCGGTATTAACCGGATCAAGTTATAGGGGTCCGTCTTCCTTTGAGGACGTCTCAGCCGTTGGCTCCCCCGCTCTTAAGGGTTTAAATTTTCCCTTAAGGAACATTTTAGCACATATGAAGAGAATTGCAAATAAGGAGACTAAACCGGATATGATGCACCCGGGTATGGTAAAGACATATTTATGAAGGATCTCTATGCTGCTTACCGAAAAGATGACCATATTGGCAAGAGCATGGATAATTATACAGGGTATGAGGTTTTTCTGTTTCTCCATGACGAATGAAAGTAAAAGCCCCATGAGAGAAGCATAGACAAACTGGGTCAGGTTCCCGTGCATAAGACCGAAGATAAGGCTTGATACTGGGATGGCTAAATAAGCAGGAAAGATTTTCCTCAGCCTTCCGTAAAAAAGCCCGCGGTATAAGAGCTCTTCTTCTACGGGCTTGATGATGCCGTATATGAGGATGCCTGCGATAAGAGGCACCGAATACTGGATCGATGCTATATTCTTATAGGACTCGGATGCGTTCGTAAGGTGCGCAAAATCAAAGAACATATTAAGGAAGAGTGATAATGAGAGTCCGAGCAGGATATAAACGGGAAGGAAAAGGTCGAATGAGATTCGCCGGTCTTCGGATTCCTTTGTATACATAAGAAAGAAGATGACTCCGATGATGAACGTGATAACGGCATTTATATAGACAGCCATCTGCCTGGAATTGTTTATATAATAGGAAGTAAGCTTCGGATCAGACGGAGCGATAAGTGCGATGAGTGCCATGGCTATCATCGAGAGTGCTGCATTAAACGCAAGGGACAACAGGATGGGCAGCAAAATATGAATGCTTTGCATAAAGGGCCTTTTTTTCATACTTGTGGAAACCGTCCTTTGGTGGTAAATTATATTTATGATTATAGCATATAAACAGGAATAATTATGAAAAATTTTTTGACCGAATTATTTGAATACGTCTTAGTCTTCGTCGTTGTGGTCGCTGTGGTACTCGCATTTAACACTTATGCGATCGTAAATGCACGTATACCTTCCGAATCCATGGAAAATACGATAATGACCGGAGACCGTATAATAGGCAACAGACTCGCATACAATACAAAGAACCCGCAGAGGTTCGATATAATCATCTTCAAATATCCCGATGATGAATCCGTATATTTTATAAAGAGAGTGATAGGACTTCCCGGGGAGACGGTCACTATCATAGACGGCAAAGTTTATATCAATGATTCTGCCGAGCCCCTTGATGATCATTTTGTAAAAGAAGCTCCTCTTGGGACTTTCGGGCCTTATTATGTTCCCGGAGACGGGTATTTTGTCATGGGAGATAACAGGAATTGTTCAGCTGATTCCAGATTCTGGGAAAATACCTTCGTGACCAGGGATGAGATACTGGGCAAAGCTGTTTTCTGCTATTGGCCCTTTTCACGTTTCGGAAAGGTGGATAACAACTGATAGACGAAAATGTTAGCCGGATGCAGATAGAGATATCCGTAAGAGATCTGGTTGAATTCATATTAAGAAGCGGAGACATCGATAACAGAGGCGGAGCATCGAGAGAATCGGCGATGCTCGAAGGTGCCAGGCTCCATCGCAAGATACAAAGCAGGATGGGCACCGATTACAAAGCCGAAGTTAAGATGTCACATGTTATTTATGGGGATAAATATGATATCCTCATAGAGGGAAGAGCCGACGGCGTCATTGAAAGCCCCGGTTCGGAAAGAATAATAATAGATGAGATAAAGACCACATACAGAGATCTTTCAAGGATCGAGGAGCCGGAAAAAGTCCATCTGGCTCAGGCTAAATGCTATGCATATTTCTGTGCACTTTCAAAAGGCGTTTCGCAGATAGGCGTCAGGATGACCTATTGCAACATAAAGAGCGAAGCGATCAGATATTTCCATGAGAATTACACTTTAAAACAGCTCGAAAAATGGTTTGACGGCATCATTTCCGAATACAGGAAATGGGCCGATCATGACTATGAATGGGGCATAACGCGAAGCGAAAGCATTAAAAAGATCGTTTTCCCGTTTCCTTACAGGGACGGACAAAAGGAGCTCATAGGCTATGTCTACAGGACGATATGCGAGGAAAAGAAGCTCTTTTTGGAGGCCCCGACAGGTGTCGGAAAGACGATCTCGGTCATTTATCCTTCGATAAAGGCCGTCGGAGAAAGAAAAGCGGATAAGCTTTTTTACCTGACAGCAAAGAACGTGACAGGATCCGTGGCAAGAAATACGTTTTCCCTTCTTGAAGAGCAGGGGCTTAAGTTTAAGAGGATTACCCTTACCGCGAAGGAGAAGATGTGTCCCTTAGATGAGTGCATATGCAATCCGGAAGGCTGCCCTTTTGCAAAGGGACATTATGACAGGATAAATGAGGCTATCTATTCTTATATAAGGAAAGAGGATTCGTTCGACAGGGACAGCATGCTTTCTCATGCCCTCGAATATGAGGTCTGCCCTTTTGAAATGCAGCTCGATCTTTCCACATTTGCCGATGCGATTATCTGTGATTATAATTACCTTTTTGACCCTTATGTCAGTCTTAAAAGGTATTTTTCCGAAGGTATAAGGGGAAAATACATATTTATGGCCGATGAGGCCCATAATCTCGTGGAAAGAGGGCGCGAAATGTACAGTGCCTCTCTTTATAAGGAAGATTTCTTAGAGCTTAAAGCACTGGTTAAAGGCTATTCTCCCGTTCTTTCAAGGGATGCCGAAAGATGCAACAGGATAATGCTGGATCTTAAAAAGAATTTCCCGGACGATAAGGAATATATGCTGATACCACCTTCGGCGTCAGATCTTATAGGCGCGCTTGAAAGACTTCAGGGAAATATGGGAACATACCTTGAGGATAATGACAAAAGTCCGATAAAAGAGGAGCTGCTTCCCTTTTATTTCAAGGTTTCAGCCTATCTGGATACATATGACAGGATAGACCCCAAGCATTATATAACGTATGTTTCATATACATATGACGGGCCGGATGAGCGGGATGAAAAGTTCATGATAAAGGAATTCTGTGTCGACCCGGGCAGAGAATTAAAAGCCTGTATGGATAAGGGGATAGCCTCCATTCTGTTTTCCGCGACCTTTCTTCCGATCCAGTATTATAAAAAGCTTCTCGGAGGAGTAAAAGAAGATTATGAGGTATATGCAAACAGCACTTTCCCTCCGGAAAACAGGCTGGTCCTTATAGGAAATGAGGTCACGAGCAGATATACAAAGCGCGGACCCTCACAGTATAAGAACATAGCCCTTTACATTTATTCGGTGATAAGCGCAAAGCCCGGGAAATATATGGTATTTTTCCCTTCACATCAGTTCTTAAAAGAAGTCAGACAGGCCTACCTTGACATGTACGCTGATGAAGAGGATATAGAGGTGATATCGCAGGAAAGCGTTATGTTTGAGCGTGAAAGAGAGCGCTTTTTAGAGGCTTTTTTAAGCGATAATACAGCGGATCTTTCCGATGTGATCAAAATGAAGATAGAGCCCGAGGAGGATGAAGATTTAGGTACAAAAGTCCCGGAAACGCTCCTTGGCTTCTGCGTTATGGGCGGTGTTTTTTCCGAGGGCATCGATCTTAAGAAAGATGCTCTCATAGGAGTCATTGTAGTTGGTACCGGTCTCCCCCAGATCGGGGCCGAACGCTCTATTTTAAAGAACCATTTTGATAATATGGGTGAAAACGGCTTTGATTATGCCTATCGCTTCCCGGGTATGAATAAGGTCCTCCAGGCTTCAGGGCGTGTTATACGGACTCATGAGGATACAGGTGTTATCGTTCTCCTTGATGATAGATTTGAAGAATTAAATTACAAGCGTCTTTTTCCACGCGAATGGAAAAACATAAAAACTGTTTCTATTAACGGAGCCGGAATAAAAACAGCTGAATTTTGGGAAAATCTGGAATAAATCCGGATTAGATTTTGAATATTGGTTTGAATTTTGATCAGAGTCAGAGACATTTATGGGACTCTGATTTTTATTTGGGAGACATAATCTCTTAGATGGATGATGTTACATAATAGGTTTAAGATTATAAGCTCAAAAATTCTGCAAGCAAAAATCTGGTGTTTTCTTGCAGAAATCTGTGGAAATTTGGAAACAAACGGAATGAAATTGTGGATAACTATGTGGAAATTGGGGATTTCTCAGTTAAAAAACGTCATTTTTTTCATTCTGCAAGATTCCTTTCAGAAAAAATGAAAGCAAAAAATCATGAATTTTAAATTGACTGATCCGGAAACCGAAAATTTGTTTGAAACATTATGTGAACTAGATTTAGTAATTAATGTTTTGTATACACAATATATTGCGTTCAAATTTCTGTAGTTATAATAACTCTGTTAATAAAATATCAGATTCAAATGTTAACATGTGATATGTTTCTAGAAGAGGGGATCGTTTGTGGATAACATTTTTGAAGTTATTTATTTCGATTTTTTTCGGTTCGAAAAAACTGCCTGATTATTGCATATATTGTGGAGTTAAAGTATAATAAATACCGAATGTTGATAAGACATATTAAATATGAAAGAAGAGGATATGACCATGTGGGCATACGAAAGTGTATTTTATCAGATCTACCCTTTGGGATTTTGCGGAGCGCCTTTTGAGAATGACGGTATTATGGAGAGCAGGATATTAAAGGTAATTGACTGGATACCTCATATAAAAGAGCTCGGATGCAATGCCATATATTTTTCGCCGGTCTTTGAATCCGATACCCACGGATATAATACAAGGGACTACAGGAAGATAGATGTAAGACTCGGAAGTAACGATGATTTTAAGAAGGTATGTAAAGAGCTTCACGAAAACGGCATAAAAGTCGTGCTCGACGGTGTATTTAATCATGTCGGAAGAGGCTTCTTCGGATTTCAGGATGTTCTTAAGAACAGAGAAAATTCCGGATATAAGGACTGGTTTTACCGTATAGATTTCGGCGGGAACTCGGCATATAACGACGGCCTCTGGTATGAAGGCTGGGAAGGAAATTACGATCTTGTAAAGCTTAACTTAAGAAACGAAGAGGTCATAAACTATCTTCTTGAGAGCATTAAATTCTGGGTTGATGAATTTGATATAGACGGATTAAGGCTCGATGTGGCTTACTGTCTGGATGAGGATTTTGTAAGAAGGATGCGCTCATATACGGATTCCTTAAAGGAAGATTTCTTCCTCCTCGGAGAAATGCTCCACGGGGATTACAACCGTATGATGAACGATCAGATGCTCCATTCGGTAACGAACTATGAATGCTATAAGGGACTGTATTCGGCGATGAATTCCGAAAACCTCTTTGAAATAGTGCATTCCCTTTTAAGGCAGTTTGGACCCGAGAACTGGACATTATATAAAGGAAAGCACCTCCTTTCCTTTGTGGATAACCATGATGTATCGAGGATAGCATCCATAATTCAGGATGAAAAAAGACTTCCGCTTATCTACACGCTGGCCTTCGGTATGCCCGGGATCCCCTGTGTTTATTACGGAAGTGAGTGGGGGACAAAGGCGGATAAGAGCCAGGGAGATCCCGCTCTCAGGGTTTCGTTTGATGCCCCTGAATGTAATGAGCTTACAGAACACATCAAAAAGCTCTCTGCGGCAAAGAAGGGATCGAAAGCTCTTAATTACGGGGATTTCAGATCCATCGTCCTTACCAATAAGCAGTGCATATTTGAGAGAAAGACAGATGAAGAGAGAGTACTCGTTGCGTTAAATATCGACTGTAATGAATATACAGCCCACTTTGATGCGGGCTGCGGAATGGCAACGGATCTTATTACCGGAGAGGATCATGACTTCGGAGGAGGCAGCGTCCTTCCTCCTTACAGCGGATTCTTCTGGAAGATGGAAAGATGAGCGAAGAGGTAATAAGAGTTAAAAATCTCTATAAAGTATACAGGGTAGGCGAGCAGAAAGTACGCGCCTTAAACGGGGTGGACTTTTCGGTAAAACGGGGTGAATTCTGCGCCATAGTAGGAACCTCCGGATCGGGCAAGTCTACTCTGCTTAATATGCTGGCGGGACTTGAAAAGCCGACTAAAGG
>DMCJ01000054.1 GCA_003446735.1 Lachnospiraceae bacterium
ATGAGCTTAAGGATAGTGGATTTACCGGTACCGTTATCACCGATAAGTGCCACATGTTCTCCTCTTTTTATCTCAAAAGAAAGACCTTCAAAAAGATTGTTATCGCCAAAGCTCTTTTTGATATCATGGACTTTAAGTACATCGTTACCGGATCTTAAAGCCGGGGTAAATGTAAGCCTCATGCGCTCGTCATCCGTCATGGGCTTTTCAACCACTTCTTTTTTTTCAAGGAGTTTTTCCCTGGACTCGGCTCTTTTTATGGATTTTTCCCTGTTAAATGATTTAAGCTTTTTTATGACCTCTTCTTCATGACGACGCATCTGCTGATCGTTTTCATAGGCCTTTTGCATCGCTTTTAAAGCTTCTTTTTTCTTTTCTGAATATTGCGAATAATTTCCGGTATATACACTTACCTTTTCATTATCGATATCAATGACCTTATTTACGATCTTATCAAGGAAATATCTGTCATGCGATATAACAAAAACAGCCCTGTCATATGATTTAAGATAATCTTCCAGGAAAGAAAGCGTATTTACATCCAGATGGTTTGTGGGCTCGTCAAGAAAAAGTATGTCAGGCTTTTGCAAAAGAAGATTTCCCAAAAAGACCCTGGTCTTCTGACCGCCGGAAAGTTCATTTAAAGCCCTGTCCTTATCTTCGTCGGTAAATCCCAAACCGTGCATAACGGAATAAACCTCATTTAAATAGGTCAGGCCGCCCATTTCCTCAAATCTTTTTGTATCTGTATCATAAAGCGTAAGGACATCGGATATCCTGTTTAGGTCGGTTCCTTCTTCCTTAAGAGCTTCTATCTCCTTTTCTCTTTCCCTAAGGCTTTCTTCAAGTTTTATGACTTCGTCCTTGGCAGATAAAAGGATGTCAAATATCGACCTGCTTTCGTCTTTTTCAGAAACTATCTGGGCCATATATCCGGTCTTAACATTCTTTGAAAATGCGACATTTCCGGAATCGGCATTTTCAAGCCCTAAAATTATGCGAAAAAGCGTGGTCTTTCCACAGCCGTTTTCTCCTACAAGTGCGACTTTGTCCTTGTCGTTTATATCAAAGGTCGCCCCAGTAAACAAAGATTTTCCGGTATATGATTTACTTATGTCATGGCAGTTTAATATCATGTTCTTACTCTATCGCATCCTCTTTTGTAAGTGATGCGCATTCCGTCTTTTTTTCTTCAAATTCATTTATGGCATTTAGCCAGTCATTATCAAAATACTCATCCCCTCTGTGATCGGGAATGTCATAGTTTTCTTTAATATAAGCCCCTACATACTGACTTACATTCTCGCTCTGAAGCACATTTATATGGCTCTGTCCGTCAAATATCAGGTTCATGTTAAGAAAAGGGATGCCTTTCTCCCCGGCATATTTTTCAGCCGCATTTGCGTGGAGCTGTCTTTCCGCATTATTCGTAGGAGTCTTTATAAGAAGGAGCGGGATATCGTTTTCTTTGCAAAGAGCGCATATCTTATCCAGATATTCCCTGTTTTTGTCTGACATCTCAAATACATCATCTGCGGCATCAAGGACTTCCTTGTCGGGCTTATCCTTATATTCATAATAAAATACAAATGGTGACCAGCCTCGGTTTACATCTCTCTTTTTATAAAACGATCCTTCGTATTTTAAAGGTGTAAACTCTTTCCATGTACCGTGATATTTGGTAAGGGGAAGGTAATATGAATACCTTAATTTCTGCGGCACGGTCGTATTTATAAGCTCAACCTTATTCAGATTCCAGGGCAGATCGTCTATGTTAAAATGCGCTACGCCTTCTTCGGGATCGTTTTCATATCCGACTCCGTAAACATCGAGTACCGCAAGCTTTATGTCCTGATGCTTTATGGCTTCCTTCATGTAAACATAGGATCCGGGCAGATACTGCTCATTACAGCAAAAATCATATGAAGTGATACCGTAATCCCTGTATAATACGGCCGGCGCGATATCGGCATAAACCTGGGAGGATCCGAAAAACACAACATCTATATCGCCTCTTTTTTCTTCGTAAAATCCCTTTACCTTTACAGTCGGATCAAATTCTCCTTCGATCCATTTATCCCTTAAGATCTCCTGCACACAGGCAAATAAGATGATAAATGCAACACTAAAGCATATCGCCCTTAATATGAAGCTTTTAAGACTCTCTTTTTTCATTAAAAGCCTCCGTAGATAAACTGGTTTGCGTCATAACCCGGTCCGTATATGCCCGTTATAAGGATAAGGAATATCATAAACATAAGGCATAATACCTTAAAGAGGTTAGGCTGGTTTAAAAATACTGTAAGTACGCGGATCTTTTTCTCTCTTAAGATACCGATAAATATCATTAATATAACCCCGGTAAATACAAGCGTCCATTCCTTCGGATGAAGGCCTAAGGCTGTAAATTCCCCTGTAAAGAATATCCATGGATTAAAATCCTTAAATATCCCCGTTACGATATAAACGCCCTGCTTAATGCTTCCTGCCCTGAAGAATATCCAGGCTATCATGGCAAGAAAATCGGTAAAGAGCGCGCAAAGTATCCTTTTTCCGAGGCTTTCTCTGTTCAGATCAAAATATTTTGCAAAAAACGCTTTAACAGGCGTAAATATATCGCCCAAAACCTGGTAGAACCCATGGATAAGCCCCCAGATGATAAAATGATTACCCCGGCCGTGCCATATACCGCTTATTAAAAATGTGATAAGGATATTTATATATTTTCTGATCTTTCCTTTCCTGTTTCCGCCCAAAGGAATATATACATAGTCTTTTAAGAAAGACGAAAGAGAGATATGCCATCTTCTCCAGAAATCCTTGATGGAAGAAGCAAAATACGGCTGGTTGAAGTTCTCGGGAAGCGGGATCGAAAACATCATCGCACTGCCCTTTGCTATATAAACACAGCCCGAAAAATCAGCATATAACTGAAGCGAATAAAGTACACCCGCAAGAAGGAAATAAAGGCCGGAAAACGATTTGTAATCATTAAATATGATATCTACGGGGATCTTGCAGCGGTCTGCGATCACAAGCTTTAAAAAATAACCGTAGGCAAGCATATATATTCCGCGCTTAAGAGAGTCAGTATCAACATCTTTCCCCGTATAAAGATAAGGTGAAAGATCTTTGTATCTTGGAATCGGGCCCTGCAAGATCTGCGGGAAAAAGCTTATAAAAAGAAAATACTTAAGAAAGCTCTTTTCATAAGATATCACGTCCTTATAGCAATCGACCATATAGGCAATGACCTGGAGTGTATAAAAGGAAATACCGACAGGGACGATAAATGAATATGATCCGGTAACAAAGGGAAGCCTTAAGAAAAGCATTACAAAAAGGTTAGTAAGGATCGTTACAGAAAGTACG
>DMCJ01000065.1 GCA_003446735.1 Lachnospiraceae bacterium
GCGCAGCGTGGATTCCAGGCAAACTCACGTATCATAACGGTTTCCGATACTCTTCTCGAAGAGCTCGTAAACCTTAAGAGATAATGGTAAAAAAGTAATAAACAGTATATAAACCGGCGTAGGGATATTTTCAAAAAAATTGGATTTATCCCTATGCTTTTTATCTGTTTTATGATATAATCAGTAAGTGATTGTGTGCATATCGCAAAAGGCACATTTAACCCTGTATTCATTCGGTAGAGAAGATGATCGAAGTTACGCGTTTAAACGGGACAAAAGTCCTTATAAATCCGGACCTTATCGAAACCGTGGAGGACACTCCGGACACGGTCGTTACCTTCTTTACCGGTAAGAAGATAATAACAAAAGAAAGTAGACAAGAGATCAAAAATCTTGTAAAATTGTACAGAAAGGATATTTTGGGTAGTTAAACAGCATGGATATCGCGTCGATTGCCGGTATTGTCATATGTCTAGCACTTGTCATCTTCGCCATCGTTACTGGTGAGGACGGTGTTCCGGCTATAAAGTATTTCATTGATCCTCCTTCTGCGCTGATAACCCTCGGCGGATGCTTTTCATGTGTACTTGCGTCCAATACGATGGGTGATTTCCTGGGTGGATTAAAGAGTATCAAGATGATATTCAAGTCCCCTTCACTTAATACACCGCAGATAATCACTAAGATAATCGAGCTTTCTAACGTAGCGAGAAAGGAAGGACTCCTTTCCCTTGAGGAAGCTGCGGCTGACTTAGACGATCCTTTTCTGAAAAAAGGAATCCTCCTTATAGTCGACGGTACCGACCCCGAGCTTGTAAGGGGCATCATGGAGACCGAGCTCGACAGTATAGAGACAAGACATAAAGGAAATATAGGATTCTGGACTGATATTGCCGCTATGGGACCGGCCTGGGGTATGATTGGTACTCTGGTTGGTCTGGTTTTGATGTTACAACACTTAGAGGATGCTTCAAAGATCGGACCTAACATGGCCATAGCCCTTATCACGACCCTCTACGGATCCCTCGTAGCTAACTGGATCGCGACACCTGCGGCTGCCAAATTAAAAGTCTTCAACGACGCCGAGGTCATGGTAAAGCAGATCATGATCGAAGGCCTTTTATCCATACAGGCGGGCGAAAACCCGAGAGTTATCGAAGAGAAATTAAAATCCTTCCTCGCGCCGAAAGACCGCGCAGCAGCATCAACCGAGGAGGGTGGTGAGGAATAATGGCTAGGAAAAAGAAAGAAGAACCGCCTTCAGGCGGACCGGGGTGGATGGCCACATTCTCCGACCTGATGAACCTGCTTTTCTGTTTCTTCGTGCTCCTGTTCTCGATGTCGACAATGGATGCACAGAAGCTCCAGCAGGTAGCCGCTTCATTTTCGGATAATTTCAGTATCTTTTCCGGAGGTGCGAGTGCGATCGGAGACGGAATACTTATCAGTAACGGTGTTTCCCAGTTAAACGAACTGGATGATTACATCAATTCCACCGGTAAGGCCGCAGATAACGAATCCGCTACCGAAAATGATTTAAAAGAACAATTTGAACAGCAGCAGCTCGCCGAGAGCGAGGCGCTTGCGGAGCAGATGCAGGAAGCTGTCGATGAATCCCAGTTTGCAAATGAGATAGATATAGACTTTACCTCGCAATATGTTTCTCTTACCTTAAACGGAGCCTTATTGTTTGATTCGGGAAGCGCGGATCTTAAAGAGGAATCGCATCCCCTTTTAGATAAGGTCGGACAGCTCCTTACCAGATATGCCCAGAGCACGATCGAGATAGAAGGACATACCGATAACGTCCCGATACATAATTCGCGTTTTGAAAATAACGACGAGCTCTCAAGCTTCAGAGCGCTCTCCGTATTTGATTATTTCAAGCAGACGACGTTCATAGATCCTGCGATCATGAAGCATTCCGGAAGGGGTGAATATGTTCCCATCGCGGACAATACCACGCCCGAAGGAAGAGCAAGGAACAGAAGAGTTGAGATAAAGATCTACCATTCCCTCTCAACCATGCAATAACATAATTAAAGGAGGCCCTCTTTTGAAAAAGAATCTTCTTTCGGTGCTTATCCTAGCACTCCTTGTTGTTAACCTGATACTTACCGGCATAATGATGTTTTCAGTTATGTCAACCAATAAAAAGACAGCCGCGGTCGTTACCGACGTAGCCTCGATCTTAAAGCTTGAGATCGGGACAGGCGAAGGCGGTGAAGGCGGAGAGGACGGAGAAAAGCCTCATCCGAGCATGGCCGATACGGCGGTCGTTCAGCTTCCTTCCGACGGAGATATGCAGATCACCCTTGCAAAGGGAGCCGACGGAAAGGATCACATAGCACTCGTAAATGTTTCGCTCTCACTCGATATGACGGATCCCGCATACGAGAGCTACGGCGCGACCCTTACGGAAAGAGAGAGCCTTATAGTCGGTGTCATCAACGAAGTCATCGGCGATTATACCGCAGATGAAGTTACCGCCAGAGGCGACGAGATAAAAGCCAAGATACTCGATAAGCTTAAAGAAATGTTTGAGTCTCCTTTTATTTACGACATCACATTCAGCAAGTTGATCGTTTCATAGTATTATATGCGTCAATTGCCCGGCATAAGGAGGTGAGAACGGTTGAGCGACGTATTATCTCAAAATGAGATAGACAATCTCCTCCAGGCACTTTCAAGCGGCGAGATCAACGCCGATGATATAGAGGATGTCAACGAAAAACAGGTCAAGGATTACGACTTTAAGCGCCCGGCCAAGTTCTCAAAGGAGCACTTAAGGACACTTGAGATAATATTTGAGCATTACGGAAGATTATTATCCACCAACCTTCCGGTTTATTTAAGAAAGAGCGTTCAGGTCAATGTGGCCAGTTCCGAGACGGTTACTTTCTCGGAATTTACCAATGCCTTGTCAACACCGGTTATATTAGGTGTCATAAATTTCCATCCCTTAACGGGATCTATCCTTATGGAGCTTCAGAATAACTTAGGTTACGCGATGCTCGACAGGATGCTCGGCGGAGCGGGACAGCCGCTCGATAAGACGAGGGATTTTTCCGAGATCGAGATGTCGATCTTAGATAAGATAATGGTAATGTGTATGAACCTGCTCCGCGATCCGTGGAAGAACGTACTCGATGTTGAGCCGATACTCGAGCGTATCGAATCCAATCCGCAGTTCGCGCAGGTCATAGCCCCCAACGAGATGATCGCCATCGTTACTCTTAACGTAAAGATAGGCGATGTCGAGGGATATATGAACATCTGTCTCCCGTTCATCACGATGGAACCCGTCATGGATAAGTTAAATACCAAATACTGGTTTTCATCCATGCAGGAGTCCGGAGACGATGATTACCAGGAGAACATCGAGAGCCTCATAAGGAGAGTAGAGATCCCCATAAAGGCGGTCCTCGGAAAGAGCCAGATATCCGTTATGGATTTCTCCACGCTTCAGATCGGAGATATCATAAGACTCGATTCAAGGGTAGAGGATGAACTCGATGTCTATGTCGGAAATTACAGGAAATTTACGGCTCTGCCCGGTGTAAATAAAGAAAACTACGCGGTCAGAGTGACTTCAGTTTTGCGAGAGGAGGATTAGTCGAATGGACGGTATGCTGTCTCAGGACGAGATAAATGCGCTGCTGAGCGGAATGGCATCCGGAGAAATATCGATGGAGG
>DMCJ01000038.1 GCA_003446735.1 Lachnospiraceae bacterium
GAGTTCAGAAATGGATTTGATGCCGGTCTTTTTTTGAAGTCTTTTATTGAGCCCATTATATGTGCAGAGCGAAAAAAACGATTGGATTGCCGTTTTGTCATTGCCGCAGAGTCATTATGACTTTAAAATATTTCGGATATTGATATAATGGTATTAGCGTGTCAAACTGATAAAGTATCTGGCTGATAGAGTATCTGACGGATAAAGTATCTGACGGATAAAGTATCTGACGGATAAAGTATCTGACTGATAGAGTATCTGGCTGATAGAGTATCAGACTGATAGAGTATCTGACTGATAGAGTATCTGTCTGATAAAGTATCTGACAGATGAGTGTTTGGCTGCAAATGACATCATGACATTATGACAGGGAGGTACAACATGAAAAAGAGAAGATATAAAGGAGCGCTGCTTAGTTTCCTTATGGCGTTCGCACTTATATTTACTATGATGAGCGCAGGCTTTACGGATGTTTTCGCACAGGCACCCGATGCTGCTAAGCAGACAGAGACAGCAGCACAAACAGAGACAGCAGCACAAACAGAGACAGCAGCAAAAACGGAGACAGCAGCTCAGACAGAGACAGCAGCTCAGACAGAGACAGCAGCTCAGACGGAGACGGCAGCGCAGCAGCCGGAAGTGACGGCACCTGCCGATGATTCAGCTGAAGCTGAAGCGGTGCTTGAGAGCGAAGTCAATACAAATTATAATTTTTCTATTGACGGGAGCATAAACGGAAACATTATTACATACAATGTCAATAATACCAGTGTTACGGTTACGATCGACGGTAATAAGGCTACGATTAATGGTAATGTCATGAGTGTGAACTATGATCGTGATCCATCGATTGATGATACCGTTAATATCCTTGCCGCATTAAACAGTGCTATAAGCAATATAACATCGTTTGATGCAAATACGATGGAGATTGCACTGGTAGCTAATGATGGTTTTACGGGGAAACTTGATTATAACAACGGAACACTTTCCCTGGCTCAAAATGGTATACATCTGCCTGATAATACACGTTTTATTATTAGACAAAAAACTAACAATCCGCCTCCGGGACCGCAGCCTCAGACAAATGCAAGAGCTACCATAAACTATACAGGTACCATAACCGGTCAGATCGATCCCTATCGTCCCGAAGGACCTATTGCCATAAGTATAAACGGCGGGCCCATAGTGCCGGTTACCTCAGGACAGGCCACCGTTGTTGATTATAATCTTCCGAATAATGCTACGACAGTAGAAATTGATATTTGTTGCATACATAATTATATTCCGGACTCTATTTCAATAGACGGAGTTCAAAAACTGTCATCTGCTCCGGACAAACAGACATTATTAAATAATTATTCGGGGCAGGGATATCATTTCAGGTATACAGTAAATAAAGCAGCTAATGATACATATGCAGTCGCGGTTAATGCACATGAGGCTACTTCCGCTGACTGGGCGGTCGGAAACTTCTTATGGACATATACTGATCAGAATGCAGGTGATGATTATGTAGGACATGCATCTCTTGATGTTGTAAGTGTTACATACAGAGGTGAAACGATCACTTCTCCGGGAGCCAGGACTACATATTTTGGCGGTGCAACCGAATGGAGTAATGACAGATCATCCGGAGGTTCAGCGACTCTTCCGGCGGGAGCAACAGTAAGGCTTAAACTTACGCCTGATTATGGATACCAGCTTGTAAGTTTCGGCGTTAACGGAGGGCAGTTTGCGGCACAGGAAACTCCATGTGAATATACATTTGAGGTAAAGCCCGGTAACTTCCACCTTGCTGCAAACTTCAGACCTGTTGAAAATCAGATCATGGCAGAGGCCGGATCGGTAGACGGTGGAAGTATTTCATTTGGTGCTAACGAAGCGTCTATGAGTGCCGGAACGGCAAGACTTGATATAGTAGATGCGAATGCGTCTGAAGGTGAACTCAGTGAGATGGCAAATGCCGCTTCAGGATATGTACTTGGTGACTGCATGGATATCTCGCTTACAAATGTGATATACAAAGGAAGGGCTGACGATACATGGAATACTCCGGTAACCACCTTGAACAGTGAGGCAACAGTTTCTCTCAAACTGGCAAAGGCTCCGGCCGGTAATCAGGTGATCGTTGTCCATCAGAATCATGATGGTTCCGTAGAAACCAAAGATGCTACATATGATCCGGCGACTCAGACCGTATCTTTCGCTACCAGCGGTTTCTCGAAATACGCCATCGCCTTTAAAGGCAGCGATGATGCCGTAAATGAAGCGGAAGTCGGCAATGTGATCAATAATCTTTACAGGACGATCCTCGGAAGGGATGCGGATGCGGCCGGATTTGCTGACTGGTCAAATCAGGTAAAGGAAAGGAAGATAAGCGGAGCCCAGCTTATCACAGGCTTTGTGAACAGTCCGGAATTTGTTTCAAAGCAGATGAGTAATACCGACTATGTGAAGACGCTTTACAAGTGCTTCTTTGACAGGGTTCCTTCGGATGATGAGATAAAGTACTGGGTAGATAAGTTAGAAGGTGGGGCTTCAAGGAATGAGGTAATGGCAGGATTTGTCAATTCCAAAGAGTTTACCGCCACCTGTGATTCCATGAACATTTCAAGAGGTACCATGGACAGTGACGGAAGCATCAAATATAACGAAGGTGTTTACCGCTTCGTTCAAAGGTGCTACGGAGAAGGTCTTGACAGAAAGGGTGAGATCGAAGGCGTAGAGGATTGGACTTACAGGATCAATTCCGGTGCGATGACGCCTAAGAGTGTAGCTCAGAGCTTTATTGCTTCCGAAGAATTTAAGAATAAGAACTTAGATAATGAGGAATATGTAAAGACGCTCTATCGCATGTTCCTCGGAAGAGAAGCTGAGGAAGAGGGCTTAAGATACTGGGTTGATAAGCTTCAAGGCGGAACGTCCAGAGAAGAGCTTGTCGGCGGATTCTCCGATTCAAAGGAATTTTCGGGAATCATGGCTAGTTATGGTGTGTAAAGGGATAAATATATAAGTTATGCAAAATGCCCCGTGATCGTCTTTATATGACGGCGATCACGGGGTTTTTGGCGGTGTGGCAAATTTGACAAATCTGACAGATTTGAAAGGGCTTATAGGTTGCCGTAATTAAAAAAAAGCGGTACAATCAGCATGAAAGACTGTAATGCGGAAATAAAAGAGGAATTCTGAAAAAGTGAGGGTGGAATAATGGCAGCCGGATTAAAAATCTTAGCTTGTAAGATGAAAAAACATGATTGGAAGAGAGTACCTTCTCCAGACGGTAAATTTGAGATGTGGGAGTGCTCGGTCTGCAAAGCCAAGAAGGTTAATATGGATGAGGACAACCAATCATCTGATGAACCGGAGATCACAGTTGACGAGCTGACAGGCTTTACCAACAGAGGCGGAGCCCTCGATCAGATAAAGACTTACTTAAAATCGCACAAAAATGAAAATTATACGATTTGCATGTGCGATATAGATTCGTTTACGAATTTTAATGAGACCAAGGGCAGGGAATGCGGAGATCTTATACTTAAAGAAGTTGCGGAGATCTTAAATAAAGAGGTTTCCGGTATAGGTACTCCCTGCAGATGGGGCGGAGATGAATTCTTACTCCTTTTTCCTTCCATGAACGGCGATGAGATATATAATAAGATGTTTGCCTTAAGAGAAAAGATAAAGGCAAGGGTTTTATATTATGACGGCGACGGTATCAGTGTGAGCATGACCTTTGCTCTTAATGAATACGATTTTTCGGGTAAGATAGAGGCCTTTGTTGCCGAAGCCGAGGATAAGCTTAAATTGGGCAAACAGATGGGCGGAGATCAGGTTATATTCTGATCACGCCTTACCCGGCATCCGGGATGATATCTTCAAGTTCATCGAGCCATATGTCGGCACAGGCATCGCTCGGCATCCTTAGATCTCCTCTCGGGGATAAGGCCACGCTTCCGACCTTGGGCCCGTCAGGCAGACATGAACGCTTAAACTGCTGGTTAAAGAACCTTCTGTAGAAGGTCTTTAACCATTTTAATATCGTCTCTTCATCATATTCATCTTTAAACGCCCTTACCGCAACGCGGTAAACTTTAGAGGGCGTAAATCCCGCACGGAGCATGTGATATAAAAAGAAATCGTGAAGCTCGTAAGGGCCGACTATATTTTCGGTCTTCTGGCTTATCTTTCCGTCTTTCGGAGGAATGAGCTCGGGACTTACGGGGGTATCTAATACATCATAAAGAACCTTTGAAAGATCTGCGTCATTGCATGTATCTGCATAGTATTTAACGAGATGCCTTACAAGGGTCTTGGGTACGCCGCAGTTTACGCCGTACATGGACATATGATCTCCGTTATAGGTTGCCCATCCTAAGGCAAGCTCCGAAAGATCACCGGTACCTACTACGATACCGCCTTCTTTGTTCGCGATATCCATAAGGACCTGAGTCCTTTCTCTGGCCTGGCTGTTTTCGTAGGTCACGTCCGTATTTGAAGGATCCTGTCCTATGTCCTTAAAATGCTGCATGACTGCATCTTTTATATCAATCTCAGAAAGAGTGGCACCTAAGCTCTTTGCCAGATTAACTGCGTTATTGTATGTGCGGTCGGTTGTCCCGAAGCAGGGCATCGTTATGGCAAGAATGCCGCTTCTGTCAAGACCTGCAAGATCAAATGCTTTTGCGGAAACAATGAGTGCAAGCGTGGAATCAAGCCCGCCGGATACACCGATGATCGCCTTTTTGCATCCGATATGAACAAGTCTTTTCTTAAGTCCGTAGGACTGGATCGAAAGGATATCCTCACATCGTTCAGCACGCTTTGTTTCATCCGAAGGAACAAAGGGAAGCTTCGGATAATCCCTTGTAAGCTCCACATCCTCTCTTATGATGGCTGCCTGGATTATCATATATTCATCGGCGCCTTCTTCCGAGGGAAATGTGCTCATCCTTCTTCTTTCGTGTTTTATCCTGTAAAGATCTATCTCGGAATATGTTGAGTGCGGATCGAAAGTGCGCTCTGCCTTAAGGAGAGTTCCGTTCTCGGCGATGATATGATCGGCTGAATAGACCGTATCCTGCGTGCTCTCGTCCGCTCCGGAAGATGCGTATATATAGCCGCAGACAAGCCTTGCGGATGTGCTCTTTACAAGGTTCCTGCGGTATTCGGTCTTTCCTACAAGCTCGTTTGAAGCGGAAAGATTAACGATGATATTTGCGCCTGCTTTAACATGTCTTGTCGAAGGGGTGTCGTAAACCCAGAGATCTTCGCAGAGCTCACATGCAACGGAAAGTCCGTCGATGGCATCGGAATTAAATAAGATATTGCTCCCGAACGGGATCTCTTCTCCTTCAAAGTCGAATATCGCCGGAGTTGTGTTCCCGGGAGTAAACTGCCTTCTTTCGTAAAATTCTCCGTAATCGGGGATGTTTAACTTGGGAACAAAGGCTAAGATATCTCCGCAGTTTATCACGGCGGCAACGTTATATATCTTGCCGTTTCTCTCTAAGGGAAGGCCGACGAATATCAGGCCGTCGACTCCGTCCGAATGATTAACTATGATCTTTAAGGCTTCCTTTGCATCCTCTAAAAGCCTTTCCTGAAGAAAAAGATCTCCGCAGGTATAGCCTGTTATGCAAAGCTCGGGAAAGACCATGATCTTGGCTCTTTTTTCCTCGCCTTCATTTATGCATTCGCATATGCGTTCCGCATTAAAGAATGGATCTGCTACCCGCAGCTTTGGTGTAAATGTCGCAACTTTGATAAATCCGTTTCTCATTTTTTCTCCCGTTCTTATCCGAAAAGTCCTGCGATAAGTGTGATGATCTTTGTACCTGTTCCCATGATAACGCCGGCGAGTATGACTCCGAGGACAACGGCGCGTACGCTTTTCTTAAAGTCCATATCAAGAATGGATGCGGCAAGAGTTCCTGTCCATGCACCCGTGCCGGGAAGGGGGATGCCCACGAAAAGGAAGAGCGCAAAATAAAGTCCTCTTCCTGCTTTTTCCTTTAATTTCTCACCGCCCTTATGTCCCTTTTCGAGACAGAATGTAAAAAATTTTCCGATGAGCGGCTTATCCTTGCCCCATTCGAGCACTTTTCTGGCAAAAAAGAATATGATCGGCACGGGTACCATATTGCCGATTATGGCGATGATATAACTCTGTAATATCGGCAGCCCGTAAACTATCGCATAAGGTATCGCTCCCCTTAATTCTATAAGAGGCACCATCGATACGAAAAAAACTATTATATAACCTTTGATCATTGGATCCATTTTATTTCTCCCGTTAAAACAACCTTCATAGATTTTAGCAAAAAAAGCCGCCCTAATCAAGGGGTGAAACCTTATCATGTAATACTATAAAAAGAGGTAAAAGAGATTGAAATTTGTATTAGATAATCTATTGAACTAATGGGTAATATAATGATACAATCAGTAGGAAGTGTGCGTTTTTACGCAAATGTCCGGATAAGGAGAAGTCATGAGATTTACCAAGATGGAAGGCTGCGGCAACGACTATATCTACGTTGACGGAGCAAAGGAAAAGATAGATAAGGACAAAAAGCCGGATCTTGTAAGGAGATTATCGGACAGGCATTTCGGCATCGGCGGTGACGGAGTTATCTTTGTAAATCCCGGCAGTAAAGCCGAGTTTGAGATGGAGATGTACAATGCCGACGGAAGCCGTGCGGAGATGTGCGGAAACGGGATAAGATGCGTCGGGAAATTCGTTTACGATCACGGCCTTACCGATAAGGAGCGTGTAACGATCGAGAGCTTCGGAAAAGTTAAGATCCTTGATCTTACCGTGGAAGACGGATATGTCAGATCAGCGAGAGTCAATATGGGCGCTCCGATCCTTAAGCCATCCGAAGTACCCGTTGACGATTCATATTTGAATGAGGATGCGGATAAGGATTCCTTTATCTCAAAGCCGCTTACGGTAGACGGACATGATTATAAAGTGACATGCGTATCCATGGGCAATCCTCATGCGGTGGTATTTACCGATGAGACCGATAATATACCCGATCTGGATAAAATGGATATCGGATCTATAGGTCCTTTATTTGAAAATAATAAGATCTTTCCGAACAGGACCAATACCGAATTTGTCGAGGTCATAGACAGGGGCCACATCAAAATGCGCGTCTGGGAGAGGGGAACAGGTGAGACTCTCGCCTGCGGGACCGGATGCTGCGCCTGCGCTGTTGCCTGCATTTTAAACGGAAGAACAGATGATAAAGTAAGAGTTGATGTCCTTGGAGGAACCATATATATTGAGTGGGACAGAAATGAAAATCTCGTATATATGACCGGGCCTGCCGTAACGGTTTTTGAAGGCGAAGTTGATATCTGAAATATGTATATGAAATAAAAAAGCATAAAGATCCTAAAGAACAAGAGAGGGAGAGTGTTATGTTTAAGATCAATGAAAATTATTTAAAATTACCGGGCAGTTATCTTTTTTCCACCATAGGGAAAAAGGTTGCCGCATTTCAGAGTGAGAATCCGGACAAAAAGATAATCCGCCTTGGTATCGGAGATGTGACGCAGCCCATAGCTCCTTCGATAATCTCAGCCATGCATAAGGCTGTTGATGAGATGGGTGTTAAGGAAACCTTCAGGGGCTACGCACCGGATCTCGGATATGAATTTTTAAGGAATGCTATCGCAGAGAATGATTATAAATTAAGAGGCTGTGATATCTCTCCCGATGAGATCTTTGTTTCGGACGGTGCAAAATGCGATTCCGGAAATATCCAGGAGATCTTTTCATTGGATAATAAGATCGCTGTCTGCGATCCCGTTTATCCCGTGTATGTTGATACGAACGTGATGGCGGGAAGAAGCGGCGATTACAATAAAGAGACCGGAAATTTTGACGGAGTCATCTATATGCCCTGTCTTTCGGAAAACGGATTTGCTCCCGAGCTGCCGTCCGAGGTTCCCGATATCATCTATCTTTGCTTTCCGAACAATCCGACGGGAGCGACGATCACTAAAAGTGAGCTTCAGAAATGGGTAGATTACGCAAATGAGCATAAGGCCGTTATCATCTATGATGCGGCATATGAAGCTTATATTTCCGAGGACGATGTTCCTCACAGCATATATGAATGTGAAGGCGCAAGGACATGCGCGATCGAGCTTCATTCATTTTCCAAGAACGCCGGGTTTACCGGTGTGAGATTAGGATATACCGTTGTTCCAAAGGATCTAAAGCAGGGAGATGTTTCCCTTAATTCCCTTTGGGCAAGAAGACACGGAACAAAATATAACGGCGCTCCTTATATCATCCAGAGAGCGGGCGAGGCCGTTTACTCACCCGAGGGAAAGGCCGAGCTTAAGGAGCAGATCGCATATTATATGAAAAATGCGGCATATATATTAAAGGGTCTTAAAGATGCGGGATATTCGGTATCAGGCGGAGTGAACGCTCCTTATATCTGGCTTAAGACTCCGGATAATATGACGAGCTGGGAATTCTTCGATCATCTCCTTGCAAACGCAAATGTGGTAGGTACCCCGGGTTCGGGATTCGGTGCACACGGAGAGGGATATTTCAGGCTTACCGCCTTCGGCACATATGAAAATACCGTCGAGGCAGTAGACCGGATATGTAAGATGTAAGTCGTTAGGCCTGAGGGTTGGCAAAACGCGGAAAGGAAGACTATGGGAGATTATTTTGGGAAGGAAACGGGAAAATTAGGATTTGGCCTTATGAGGCTACCCACCAGAGGACTGGGTATAGACATTAAGCAGACTTCGGAGATGGTCGATCATTTCCTTGATGCGGGGTTTACGTATTTTGATACAGCTTATGTTTATCCCGGATCCGAAGCTGCGACCAAAAAGGCACTGGTTGACAGGCATGAAAGGGAGAGTTTTACGCTTGCGACAAAGCTGAATGCTTTTATGTTCTGTCATAACGAGGCCAGCGCCAAGAAGCAGTTTGAGACGAGTTTGGAACGTACGGGTGCGGGATATTTTGATTATTATCTCCTCCATTCCCTGATGGGAAACAATATAAATAAATACGAAAAATACCATCTTTGGGACTATGTTAAGGAATTAAAGGAAAAGGGGCTTATCCGTCATTACGGATTCTCGTTCCATTCCGGTCCCGATCTTCTTGATAAGCTCCTTACAGAGCATCCGGATGTGGAATTCGTTCAGCTTCAGATCAATTACGCCGACTGGGAGAATCCCAATGTCACATCCAGGGCCAATTATGAAGTTGCCAGAAAGCACGGGAAATCGATCGTAGTTATGGAGCCGGTTAAGGGTGGTTCACTTGCCAAGCCTCCGAAGGAAGTTCAGAAGATATTTAAAGAGGTCAATCCCGATGCTTCCTTTGCATCATGGGCGATAAGATTCGTGGCTTCCTTAGACGGGATCCTGACCGTTCTTTCGGGAATGTCAAATCTTGCCCAGATGGATGACAACCTCTCGTATATGAAGGATTTTAAGCCTTTAAACGAAAAGGAATGGGATGCGATACATAAGGCGCAGGAGATAATGGGCGCGAGCTCGATGATCCCCTGTACAGCCTGCAGATACTGTACCAAGGGCTGCCCGAAGAACATACCGATCCCGGATGTTTTTTCTGCCATGAATCTTAAGCTCGGAAACGGTGCGCTTGATGAGGCAAAGGCTGCATATGCGGCCATTGATGAAGAAGTAAGGCCTGATAAATGCATAAAATGCGGGCAGTGCGAGAACGTGTGCCCTCAGCACATAAGTGTTATCAAGAAGTTGGAAGAAAGCAGGGAAGCTCTGGCTTAGGCAAAATGGCGGCAGGAAGCATTGGCTCAGGCATCAGGCAGCAGGATAGGCTTACAAGGATCATTCGGAGGTAAGATGGATTCCAAGGAAAAGATAATGAGTGTTCTTTCCGATCTTTCATCGGGAAAGATCGACGAAGAAGAAGCTTATAAGAGATTAAAGATCGCGCCTTATACAGACTTAGGATTTGCAAAGGTGGATCATCACAGGAGACTTCGGCAGGGAGCAGCGGAAGTTATTTACGGTGCCGGAAAGAGCCGGGAAGAGATAAGGACCATCGTCAACGCCATGTCCTCAAACGGCACGGAAAATATCCTTATAACGAGGATCGATCCTGACAAAGCCGATTTTCTTAAAAGAAGCGGGATCGATATCACTTATGATGAAAGATCGCGTATCGCCTATACCGGTAAGCTTCCGGTGCCTGACGGAAACGGTACGATCGTAGTAGTCACGGGAGGTACAAGCGATGTTCCTGTTGCCGAGGAAGCGGCGCTTACGGCTGAGGTGCTTGCAAATAAGGTTATCAGGCTTTATGATGTCGGAGTTGCGGGGATCCACAGGCTCCTTGATAAGGCCGGTTTGATCTCTGAAGCAAATGTGATAATAGCCATAGCCGGAATGGAGGGCGCGCTTGCCAGTGTTGTCGGCGGACTGGCGGATTGTCCCGTTATCGCTGTCCCTACAAGTGTCGGATACGGCGCTTCATTTAACGGCTTATCGGCCCTGCTCTCCATGCTTAATTCGTGCGCGAGCGGTGTGTCGGTCGTTAATATCGACAATGGATTCGGAGCGGGTTATCAGGCAAGTATGATAAATCACTCGGGAAGGAAAGAGTAAGGAGAGGGTTATATGAAGAAGATATTATATTTTGATTGCGGAATGGGTGCTGCCGGAGATATGCTCTCTGCGGCGCTTGCGGAAATAGTCGACAAGGATGAAGCTGACTCCATCATCGAGAGTGTAAATGCATTTAAGCTTCCCGGTGTGGAGGTTTCACTGGAAAAGAGCATCAAGTGCGGAATAAGCGGAAGCCATGTAAATGTAAAAGTAGGCGGAGTCGAAGAAGAGAGCCCGGATGTGCATGAGCATGGACATGATCACGAACATGAGCATGAGCATGATCACGAGCACCATCATGAGCATGACCTTTATCACCATCATCATACTTCTCTCTCGGAAGTTCACGATATAATAGATGATCTCCCTGTTACGGGAAATGTTAAAAAGAATGCAATTGAGGTTTATGATATCATAGCAAAGGCTGAGAGTAAGGCGCATGATACCGAGGTTTCGATGGTTCATTTCCATGAAGTCGGTGCCTATGATGCGATCTGCGATGTTGTATTGTTCTGCATGCTGATGGAAAAGATCGCTCCCGATGAAGTATATGCTTCTCCGCTTCGGACCGGATACGGACACGTAAAATGTGCTCACGGAGTGGTTCCCGTACCCGCTCCGGCTACCGCATATATCCTCGAAGGCATACCCAATTATGAAGGTGATATCGAAGGAGAGCTCTTAACTCCTACCGGAGCCGCACTTTTAAAGCACTTTGTAAAGGAATTTAAAAGACGTCCCGATATGACCGTGGATCGTACCGGATACGGTATGGGCAGGAAAGATTTCGTTAACGCAAATTGCGTAAGAGCATTTTGGGGAGAAGAGGTAAGTGATCGGGAAGGAGAAAAAGCCGGTATGGATAATGATGATATCAAGCCCGTTCAGGCGCAGGTTTCGGTCTTATCCTGCAATGTGGACGATATGACCGGGGAGGAGCTCGGATTTGCGATAGAAAGGCTTCGCGCGCTCGGTGCGCTGGAAGTATTTGCGACTCCGGTCACGATGAAAAAATCCCGTCCCGGATTTGTATTCGAAGTTATATGCAGGCTCGATAAGAGAGACGAGATGGTAAAGAACATCTTCAAATATACAGAGACCATCGGAATAAGAGAGACGATAATGAACCGCTATGAGCTTTTAAGAGAGGCGGAAACGACTATCACCGATGATGGTGAGATAAGAGCAAAGAAAGCATACGGATACGGTATAGAGCGCACCAAGATCGAATACGAAGATGCCGCAGCCTTTGCGATAAGAAAGGGTATATCGTTAAGGAAGGCCAGAGAGATCTTAGAAGAACATCAGGTATAGAGCATTCCTGACAGGTTTCGGAAATAAAACGGAAAAAACGGACCGCCGCTTATATATAAGCAGCGGTCCTATTTATAAAATCTCTCACTATGGGGGAGAGTTGGGCACTAAGCCGATCTGTCAGGAGACAGCGCTTATCATGCGATGGAGATGAGCTTTTTCTCCTCAACAGCGGGTTTCTTTTCCTCCGAAGGGAATTTTATCTTTAAGATACCATCTTCAAAGTGAGCTTTGATATCCTCTTCGGTAAGATGTTTACCAACAAAATAGCTCCTTCGCAGTTCTCCGGTATGACGCTCGCTGTAAACAACATTTCCTTTATCATCTTTCTCTTCTTTAGTTTCGTCGTTTCCGGCGCTTATGGTAAGATAACCTTCCTTAAGCTCTGCGGTGATATCCTCTTTCTTGAAACCGGGCATCTCGATGGACATCTCATACTCGCCGTCTTTCTCAACTATATCAGTCCTCATGGTGTTAGCAATTCTGTTCATCGGTGCGAGAGGCTTTCCGAAAAAGTTGTCAAATAAAGAATCTGTCATCCTGTCATCAAAAATACTCGGTAAATACATAAGTCATTCCTCCTTTGTGCGTCTGCACTTATATATGCGCCCCGGAGGGATCCTGCTTCTGCAAGTTTGGGTTGTGGTATATGCATTGCCCGGATCCGTTCCGGAGTCGTTTTCCTTTAACTAACTGCATCATACCACCATTATTAGCACTCGTCAAGGGCGAGTGCTAATAAGATTTTATAAAAATTATAAAGAAAATATAAACTGTGTATTCCGCCGGTGCCCGGCACCCTGTCACTTTTTTGCTGCCTTGCAGATTGTGTTTTTACGACTGATTTGTTATATTGATAAGTAAGAATAAGTGGAATTTGAGGTGAGAGCCTTATGGAAATGCGAAAGCTGCCGATAGGGATACAGGACTTTGAAGATATACGAAAAGGAAACTATCTGTATGTTGATAAGACAGACTATGTCTATCATCTTGTCCATTTTGGGAAGCCTTATTTCTTAAGCCGGCCGAGGCGCTTTGGAAAGAGCCTCTTTCTTTCCACCTTAAGGGCATATTTTGAGGGAAAAAAAGAGCTCTTTCTGGGACTTAAGATCGAGGAACTTGAAAAGGACGATCCGGATGCCTGGCAGGAATACCCGGTGTTCTATTTTGATTTCAACAAGAAAAACTTCCGAACGGAAACTGCCATGGAGGAGGTTTTGGTATCGCATCTTATCGAGTGGGAGTCGGTATACGGAGACGAATACAGTAACCGTCCGATTGAGGAAAGATTTCAGAGACTGATTGTAAAGGCTGTTGAGACGACCGGTAGGAAAGCGGTAGTTCTTGTGGATGAATATGACAAACCGCTCATTGAGGTGGGAAACGAAGAAGGGCTCGAGCATAACAAAGCGGTCTTTAAAGGCTTTTTCAGCACATTAAAGAGTTATGACCGATACCTTAAGTTTGTTTTCCTTACCGGGGTAACGAAGTTTTCCAAGGTAAGTATATTCAGCGATCTAAACCAGCTGAATGATATATCGCTTGATCAGGCATACAGTGGGATATGCGGGATAACCCAGAGAGAACTCGAGGACACCTTCGGACCGGAGATTGAGATGCTTGCGGAATCGCAGGGGATTGACAGGGAGAGCTGTCTTGCAGAGCTGAAGAAGATGTATGACGGATACCATTTCAGCCGTAGCTGTGAGGGGATATATAACCCGTTCAGCCTTATAAATGCATTCGGAAAAAAAGAATTCGGAATGTATTGGTTCTCTACGGGGACGCCGACCTTCCTTATTGAGAAACTGAAAAACTCCGGGTTTGATGCCAAGCAGATAACATCGGGAAATCTATACGCATCGGAGAGCATCCTTACGGATTACAGGTATGACAACCCGAATCCCATACCGCTTTTCTATCAGACAGGATATCTTACGATCACGGGGTATGATAAGAAATATCGAAGCTACCAGTTAAACTACCCTAATGATGAGGTTAAATACGGCTTTCTTGAAAGCCTTGCACCATTGTTCCTTAATGAAGAAAAAGAACCCGATCCTTTGGACATACGCTCCTTTGGAAGAGATATAGACACAGGAAATACGAACGGCCTCCGGGACAGATTCACAGCGCTTTTTTCAAGACTTCCGTATCCGAATGACGAGAAGATCATAGAGAACAACTTCCAGAATGTGATCTATATTGTCTTTATGCTCCTTGGGCAGTATACTAAGGCGGAGGTTCATTCGTCAAAGGGAAGGGCGGACTGTGTCGTTGAGACGGAGGACTATGTATATATCTTTGAATTTAAGAGAGACAAGACTGCCGAGGAAGCGCTGAAGCAGATAGAGGATAAGGGGTACGCAAAGCCCTATGCGGCGGATAAGAGAACGCTGATAAAGATAGGCGTAAACTTTGATTCAAAGCAGCGCAGCGTAAGCGGCTGGCTTGTAGGGTGAGAAAGTACACGATGATACTTACCGGGCAGTCCTAATCAGAAATACATGAAGGCGCAATTGTTATTTGAATCAACCCTCCGAATCTGCTATAGTGTAAGTATACTGTGACGATGAACACGACAAAAAACATCGAAGAAATTTTCGGAAAGGGCTTGACAGCTATGCAAAAATCAGATACGCTTAATCGCATCGCATCGCATCGCATCGCAT
>DMCJ01000049.1 GCA_003446735.1 Lachnospiraceae bacterium
ACATGAGATTATGACTTTCTTGGACTTGTCTATACTGACTTCTTTAAGATATACCAAAAGCTCCTCGTTGATATCCGAGGCATCGTCCATATAATACAGATATATATTGGTATCACCCAAAAAGCTTTCGATAAGGTCAAGACTGTCAACACAGCTGTGAACCGTAAAACCAGCCTCTGAAAGGGCTTTTTTTATAGTGATGACCAGGAAAGTATCTCTGTTGCTTATTAAAAGCAAAGTTTCCTTCATACGGACCGTTCTCCTAATAATAAAACTCCAAGATTTATTGTATCATCATTTGAGCTGACTCGCAAGTATATCTCTGCTTACCGCTTTTGAAAAATAAAATCCCTGAACGGCTTCCACTCCGCACTTATCAAGGTAATCAAGCTGCTCGCCCGTTTCGACTCCTATAGCCACTATTTTCTTGCCCTGGCCGTGGATTATCCTGATGCAGTTTTCAAGGATTATCTTTCCGTTCTTTTTCCTGTCCGAATTCCATAGAAGTGTCTTATCTATCTTAACCACGTCAAAAGGTCCGATAAAATCGGGATCCACGCCTCCGTATCCGGCTCCGAATCCCTCTAAGACAAAGGAGAATCCGAAATTCTTCAGTTTTCTTATGATCTCAGGGATCTGAGGATTTACTTCATTTAAGAACCCCTCGTCCATCTCGAATCTTATCCTCTCGGGATCGGCCATGTAGCTTCCGGCTATCGCACACACCCTGTCCGCAAAATCGGTCTTCATACACTGGACTTCCGAAAGGTTAACAGAAACATAATCGATACCCGCCTTACTTAACTCTCCGCTTTCTATAAAGGATAAAACATCTCTGAGCACAAATTCACCGAGAGCTCCGATATATCCGTTTCGCTCGGCCGAAGGGATAAAATCACCGGGAAGCAGGTCACCTAATTTTTCGTCATGAAGCCTTACTAAAGCCTCAACGCCTTTTGCCACCCATCCTCCGTTTTGATCCTTTTCGTAAATCGGCTGATAGCAGACCTGAAAACCGTTATTTTCTATGGCTTTTTCAAGGGCTCTGTTTATCTCAAAGCTTCTTTCAAGGAAATCCAGATCCTTTCCCTTAAGGATGGTACCGTTATCCGCATTTGGCTTTTCACCGTCGATCATAAGAAGAGCATCGTCAAGCTTGGCTATCTCATCGGGCGCATCCGCGGTAAGGATAAGTGTCTTTAAGGCCGTGCTCTTTTTCCTTACATATGCCGTAAGCCCCGGGATATAGGTCTTTTCTTCACCAAGATAACCGATTATCACAAACGCATCCAGACTCGCCCTGTATACGCGTCTTAATTTGTATGCGCTCCTTAAATGATCAGCCAGATCCATCATGTAATTATCAAGATCATAGGTCTGATGCCAGTCATCTTCAACTACCGATACTACGGTTATGACAAAATGCTTTCCGCAGGAAAAGAATGTATTAAGGTCGGCGATAAGAGCCTGCCTGTTATATACCCTTGTAAGTCCGTCTATCGAATCATCGTCATATTCTATGGCCAGCATTATTCCCATTAAGGTGATAGTCTCCGCTAAAAGCTCCACATCCAGGAATTCATATATAAGCTGGATCGTTATACCTATTATCGTTACGATAAAAGATACGATTATAAGTCTTCTCTTTTTCTTTGTCGATGCAAACCATTTGAACATGAAGAAATACATCGTCGCGATAAGATAGAACACTCCGGCAAAGTAGACCAGGATCTCCGCCCATCCCCTGTTAAACACATAGTTGTCGGTGTAGTAGAAAAGCCAGTGGGTAAAAGGATTTATGACCGTAAAAAACTCGGCTGCTATTATCGGCGTCATTAAAAACGCATGTGCCTTATTGTCAAGCCTTAAGAATGACTCCGTCGCAAATACCGCATAATAACATAAAAACCATGCAATGAGCGTATGCGCCACAAAATAGAGCGTATCAAACAACTCGAGAAATACCGGTGCCGCCTTATAGCTCGCGCAGAAAGGCCTTATAAATGTGCATGCCATATTACATACGGCAGAGGCCATAAGAGAGGATAGGATCATAAGGAAGATCGTGCTGTGGGGCTTTGATATGCCTCTCCTGAATATAGTATAGATCATACAGGAGGATGCGAGCATCAGAGCACCGATCTCAAACGATGATATCTTTATGAATTCGATCAAGCTCATTTGAAACCTCCTCCCACTTAAAGTCTTCTGCAAATTTTCTTATATTTTCCACGTTTTTAAGGATATCCGGCGGAAGCCTGTAATCGCTTAACGTATCAAGCACAAAAGCCACATTATCCTGATCTGCGTTATCGGCAAATTCCCTTATGGCAGCAAATGCCTCATCTAATACCGACATGTCGGGAAGCTCGTTCTTGCCTTCATTTTCGTCTATTATCTCTTCCGCACTCTTTTCCGGAAGTCCTGCCATCTTTACTATCGCCTCGCTAAGGCTGACAAGGTCGACCAGAAAGGCGGGGATACGGTCTAAGATGTATTCCTCATCCCTTTCCTCACCCGCGTTTTCAAGCCTTTCGGCAACATTTCCGATATCATAGGCCCCTATCATCCTTGAAATGGACTTGATAGAGTGAACCCTTATAGTAAAGTTTTCGAAATCTCCGTTATCGAGATATTCTCTTAAAGCATATACATCCTTAAGGCCCGATGAAGCATAATCACGAAGGGCCTCTATGTAATCTTCTTCACTTCCGCAGTTATCCTTTCCGGCTTTAGTGTCAACACCGGCCCGGCGTATCTCATGGAAATCATAACCGGAGGATGCTCCCTGAACGCCTGCGTCCGCATCTGCGGCATCCACCTTTTCGGCGGGAAGATATTCAAGTATCATCTCCTCTAAGAACGCAGCCTCCACAGGCTTTGAAAGATAATCGTCAAAGCCGTCGGCAAGGAATCTTTCCCTTGCTCCGCTTAAGGCATTGGCGGTAAGAACGATGACAGGAGTATCATGGTTTATTCCCTGTGTATCCTTCTTTATCTCTTTTAACGTCTCAACTCCGTCCATCTCAGGCATACGGTAATCAAGGAAGATGATATCGTATTTCTTACCCGCACTTAACTCTATGGCTTCCTTTCCGCTCTTGCATGTATCTACATTTATCTGAGTATGACGAAGCAGCCTTGAAATGACCTTTAAGTTGATCGGAGTATCATCGACAACAAGGATCGATGCGTCCTTAGCGACAAAGCTGTCTCTTTTCTGCTTAAGAGCCGGGAATTCATCCTTTTTGTCTTCACTGAATTCTCCGATAAAATCATTGTCAACTACCTTCTGGGGAATGGCGATCTTAAACGTGGATCCCTTACCGTAGGTACTCTTAACCGATACCTCTCCTCCCATCCTCTCAACGAGGTTCTTTGTAATGGCAAGCCCGAGTCCGCTTCCTTCTATGGACTTATTCCTTTCAAGCTCGAGACGGACAAAGGTGCCGAATAATTTATCCATATCCTCTTCCTTTATTCCTATTCCCGTATCCGTCACTTCTATAACGAGGATAAATCCCTTTGCATTGTCATCTCTTTTTACGGAAAGCGTGACACTTCCGTCGTTAGTGTATTTAAATGCATTATTTAAAAGGTTTATCATTACCTGCCTTATCCTCATCTCATCGCCGATGACACGCTTTGGCAGCGTAGGATCCACCTTTACTATAAAACCTATACTTGAGGAAGCATAACGTACCCTTAACATATTGCAGACATCGCTTATAAGGCCGCTGACGCTGTAGGCGGCATTGCTTATGTCTATGCTTCCGGCTTCTATCTTGGAAAAGTCAAGGATATCGTTTATAAGGGAAACAAGGCTTCTTCCGGCGCTCTCTATATCCCTCGCGTAACTTAATATCGTAGGATCGTCGCACTCCCTTAATATCATCTCGTTCATTCCGAGTATCGCATTTATGGGAGTCCTTATCTCATGGGACATATTTGCAAGGAAATTGGA
>DMCJ01000142.1 GCA_003446735.1 Lachnospiraceae bacterium
TCTGAAGATAATAAAGCCTGTCGGCAATCTCTTTGTCATTTACAACAACAAACCCGGATATCGTATCGCTGTGTCCGCCTAAGTACTTCGTTCCGCTATGGATAACGATATCGGCGCCAAGTGTAAGAGGCCTTTGAAGATAAGGCGTTAAAAAAGTATTATCTACGATCGTAAGCTTACCTTTAGCCTTAGCAACTTTTGCTACCGCTTCGATATCCGTTACGGTAAGCAGCGGATTGGCCGGAGTCTCGATATAGACCGCTTTCACATCATCGGTTATCGCCGCTTCAACTTTTTTAACATCAGATGTATCAACTATCTCATAGGTTATCCCGAAATTCTTAAATACATTATCAAGGATGCGGAAAGTCCCGCCGTAGATATTATCCGATACTACGAGCTTATCCCCGCTCTTAAAAAGCGAAAGCACCGTATTTATTGCAGCCAGTCCGGACGCAAATGCAAGTCCGTATTTGCCCTCTTCAAGATCGGCGATCAGCTTCTCGACTGCCGCTCTTGTCGGATTACCTGTCCTTGAATATTCCCAGCCTCTGTCTTTTCCGAGGCCGTCCTGTTTGTATGTGGAGGTCTGATAAACGGGAACATTTACCGCACCGGTAGTCTCATCTCCGTCTATTCCTCCGTGTATGAGCAATGACTCTATTTTCATTTTTCTTCCTCACCTTTTCTCTTTTCATAATCTTCAAGTGCCGACTGTATCGCTTCCTCTGCAAGGACCGAACAGTGTATCTTGTAATCGGGAAGTCCGTCGAGCGCTTCGGCGACCGCCTGGTTCGTAAGCTTCATGGCCTCCGAAACCGGCTTTCCTTTTATGAGCTCGGTTGCCATTGAGCTGGATGCTATCGCGCTCCCGCATCCGAAAGTCTCAAATTTAACATCCTCTATCACATCATTTTCGATCTTTAAATACATCTTCATGATGTCGCCGCACTTGGCGTTTCCGACCTCGCCGATGCCGTTTGCATCCTCTATGACTCCCACATTTCTGGGATTTCTGAAGTGGTCCATTACTTTTTCACTGTATAATGCCATGGTACATTCTCCTTACTCTGTAAATCAGTCTTTCAGCCTTTTTATAATATAAATTCCTTCTTACCTTCCTTAAGATCTCTCCAAACCGGAGAAAAACTCCTTAAGTACTCAACAACTTCCTTAACCGAGGTAATGATCTTTTCCACTTCTTCGTCCGTTATCTCTTCGTTGATGCTTAGCCGGAGTGAACCGTGAGCCACATCATGAACACGGCCTATCGCAAGAAGCACATGGCTGGGGTCCAAAGACCCCGAGGTACAGGCGCTTCCGGATGAAGCGGCTATGCCCTTATCATCCAAAAGAAGCAGGAGTGATTCACCCTCGATACCTTCGAAACAGAAATTAACATTTCCGGGAAGTCTCTTTTTTGCATCTCCGTTTAATGCGCTGTGCTCGATGCTGCCAAGGCCTTCCATAAGTCTGTCTCTCTTTTGCCTTGTTATCTCAGCTCTTGTATCCATATCCGTAACGGCTTCGTTTAAAGCAACTGCCATCGCGGCGATACCGGGAAGATTCTCGGTCCCGGCTCTCTTGCCTCTTTCCTGAGCCCCGCCGTTAATAAGATTTGATAAATAAATCCCTTTTTTTACATATAAGAATCCGACGCCTTTTGGTCCGTGGAATTTATGGGCCGATGCCGAAAGCATGTCGATATTGTCATCTGCGACGTTTACCGGAACATGCCCTATCGCCTGAACCGCATCGGTATGGAAAAATACATTCCTTTCGCGGCAGATCGCACCTATTTCCCTGATGGGCTGGATCGTTCCGATCTCGTTATTTGCAAACATCACGGTAACTAAGATCGTATCTTCTCTTATCGCATCCGCAACTTCCTGCGGTCTTACAAGCCCGTCCTCATGAACATCAAGGAGCGTTATCTCAAAGCCCTCTTTTTTCAGCTTATCAAGAGTATGAAGTACTGCGTGATGTTCAAATGCCGTGGAAATGATATGCTTTTTCCCTTTGATCTTTCCGAATTCGGCCGCGGATAATATCGCATGATTATCAGCTTCGCTTCCGCCCGATGTAAAATATATCTCTCTGACATCAGCTCCGATAACGGCAGCCACTTCCTCCCTCGCGTTTTCAAGTATTTCCTTTGCTCTCTGACCGAAAGTATAAAGGCTTGACGGATTGCCGTAATTTTCCTTAGCCACCTTAACCATCTCATTTATCGCCGCATCACTCATCCTCGTGGTCGCGGCATTATCTGCATATATCATAGTGTTCCTTTCTTCCTATAAAAGTTTCTGCGCATTCCCGCATTGCACTTTGTTTTAAAGCTTTTTTTCAGTATCGATTTCATGTGTCCTGCTCATTATATTCCTATTCGCCTACTGTGTCAATAGGTTTTATAAATCCTTTGAATATTATGTCGAAAGGTTTGGGTCAAAGTGATTCGGTAAAAGTGTTTAGATAAAAAATAAGCAGATAAAAAAAGACCAGCTACAGGTTTATCCCATAGCTGATCCTCACCATGTTATTTCCGATATGTTCCGATTTATTCGGATCTGTCCCGATATCTGGCGATAGTTTTATGATCTAAATATATGATTTTAACTCTTCAGCATCTGCATTTAATTCGGTCACAAGTGTATTTATATGCTCAACGATCTGCTTGTTCTGCTCACTGCTGTCGTATGTATTGCTTGCATGAGCAGTAACCTCTTCGGTTATGGCCGATATGGTCTGGATGGAATTGACGATCTCATCGTTTGCCATAGCGAGGTTGCTGACGCTTATGTTCATTCCCTCGGAGCGCTGGATTATCTCTTTAACGAATGGCTGTCAGAAATGATCATTTTGAATAAAAGTCACATATTTTGTGATATTTTTGTATTGATTTGTCACATATTTTGTGATTTAATATATATATGAATAAGAATACTTCCAATAAACAAAATAGATTTGCGCTCAGGGAACATATTACCGGCGCAGATATAAGGCAGCTTCGCAAGGATCTTTCCATGACCCAGATAGAACTGGCCTCTTTCTTAAGGTGCTCCAAGAGGACCGTCGAAAATTGGGAATCCAGGCCGTATCCCATAACAGGTCCCATTGTAACACTCTTTGAGATCCTGCTTCGAGACCCTGATCTGGTATCCTATTATAAGATCCCCGATACCTCTTACAGATTAAGACTTCATTATATGCATGATGATATGGTCTGCTCGATAATAGACGTTAATGAACTTCAAAGAAAAGTCAGAGTCAGAAATTACACCGACAATCCGCTGCTTCGCGCGTTTGGTGTTAATACCGAGCCGGATTATTCCGATTACGAGGAATTTCTTGAGTCCCGCTGCTTTCCCAAAAGCAGAGACAAAATGAAGCTGGAATTAAAACGTCTCGGCCTTCCTTTTTATGATCCCATCATGATAATCGAAAAAACCGGTGGCCGTGTAGAAGGAGACAGATTTCATATTCGAATCGAACACATGACAGGCGGTGAATAAATGGTTGAATTATTTGAAAATGAGATTGAAGAAGAAAACCGACAGTCTTCAAAAGGAAACCAGCTTAAATTTCGCCGTAATGATACATGGTATAAAGCTGATTACCTTGGGTATGAAGGCCTGGCAGAATATGTGATATCCAAGCTTCTGAAAAAATCAACTCTTTCTCCCGAGGAGTATGTTGATTATGACCTGGACGAGATTTCTTATAAAAGTAATATTTATAAGGCATGTAAGAGCACGGATTTTACTGATGGCTGGGAGCTCATCACTTTGGAGCGTCTTTTTAAGAACACATATGGATATGGGTTAAACAGCATAATATACAAGACCCCTGACCGCTCTGACAGGCTTAAGATACTTACACAGCAGGTCGAACGGACCACAGGGATCAAGGACTTCGGAATATACATGAGCAAGCTTCTTACTATAGATGCTTTTTTCCTGAATGAGGATCGTCACACTCATAATATCGCAGTGCTGACAAAGGGTGGAAATAAATTTAAATTGGCGCCTGTTTTTGATAACGGCGCCGGCTTATGTTCCGATACAACTATGGATTATCCCATGGGCTTAAATCCCATTGACATTATAAAGACCGTAAGATCCAAAACCTTCTGCGACAGTTTTGATGAGCAACTTGATATTGCGGAGATCCTTTACGGTGATAACCTTCATTTCGACTTTGATTATAACGATGTTACATCGATCATGGATAATGCTGACATTTATGATGAGTCGGTTAAAAAACGTGTGACCACTATCATCATGCAACAGCGGCATAAATATACTTACCTGTTCAAAAAAGCTGCTATCTGATCATATTCATTTATCTTTCTCAGCGCTTTCAGCATTCTCCAAGTACGCTTCAACCTCTTCGTCCGAAATATAAACTTATCTTCCTGATTTAATCTTCAAAATATATATTTGATCACCTACCAATTCTATCATATTTTTTAAGATGTGACACTCAAACCTTTTTAAATCTGAGTCTGCAGGTGGGAAGGCCGTCTGCGATTGTACCCTCTAAGGTAAACTGAAGGCAGGGGAACTGCTTTGCAAATTCTCTGTCGCCTTCCATCGTGACATCGCAAAGATGCGCGATCTCTTCATCGCTCCTACCCTGCTTCTTCCACTCCGTAACATAGGGGCAGTAATGGAAGTCTATATTAAGCTCTTCTTCGTTATTATCAACGATCTCCATCTCGAAAAGATCCTTGTTGTGATCGGTCCCAAAGAGCGATCTGAATTCATCGAAACTGTCGGGATCTTTCATCGCCTCTCTCATATGGATTGCATTGTCCTTTCCGTAATGAGCGATGGCTCTTCTTGCAAAATCATCGGATATGCCGTCCTTTGCGGCTTCATCGATCATGTTTGAGATCGTGGCGGCTCTTCTGGCGCTGATATCCCTGGTCCCGTTTACGGCAGGATTTACGATTGAAGGTACGTTTGTTTCAAATGACATATTCTATACTCCTCTCCGGCAATAATGCACTTAAGAATTTTATTGTTTCGGGGTTCTTCGGTCTGTCGATGACATCCTTCGCGCTGCCTTCTTCGACCACAACCCCGTCTTTCATGAAGATCACACGATCCGCCACTTCCCTGGCAAATGCTATCTCATGGGTCACCACGATCATCGTGATACCCGTCTTTGCGATATCTTTTAAGATATCAAGAACATCACTCACAAGTTCCGGATCGAGCGCCGATGTAGGCTCATCAAGAAGTACCACCTTGGGATTTGCGGCAAGTGCGCGGCATATGCCGATCCTTTGCTGCTGACCTCCCGAAAGTGCTGAAGGATAACTTCCTTCCTTATCGAGCATCTTTACTTTTGCAAGAAGTTCCCGCCCTCTTTTTTCGGCCTCATCCCTCGGGATCCTGTGGACTTTTATCATCCCCTCGGTAATATTTTCAAGCGCTGTCTTATTGTGAAAAAGATTGTAGCTCTGGAAGACCATTCCTGTCTTTCTTCGAAGCGTCCTGACATCTTTTGCCGAATGCTTTTTGGAATCGACTTTAAATCCGTCGATCTCGACCGTTCCCTCATCTGCGGCATTAAGGAAATTGATCGTACGAAGAAGCGTTGTCTTTCCCGATCCCGAAGGTCCCAGGATTACGACCACTTCACCTTCTTTTACGGACAGATCCACGCCATTAAGTATCTCTTTTCCGCCGAGTTTCTTTTTTATTCCCTTAAGCTCTACCATAGCTTCTCTGTCCTCCTTTCATATTTCCGAGCTTTTTATTAAGTCCGTTAAGCGCCGTTTCTCCGATAACGCAGACTATCCAGTACATTGCCGCCGCGATGATATATCCTTCAAGTATCGCATAATTTACAGCCGTTGATGCACGAGACACCGCAAGTATCTCAAATACATTTACAACAGATGCAAGGCTCGTGGCTTTAAGCAGCCACATGAAATAATTCGAAAGTCCCGGAAGTGATATTATAAGTGCCTGCGGCCCTACTATATGAACGATGCCCTGAAGCGGTGTCATTCCCACTGCTTTATACGCTTCGCTCTGCCCGGGATCGACAGCCTTATATGAAGATACCACCAGGTCCGTCATATATGCTCCGAAATTGACAGAGAGTGCGACCGAAGCAAAGAAGAAATAATTCGGATGCTTCGGATCGAATGTGTAAAACGGGAGCACATCGCTTAAAAATCTGAAAAGATAAGGCAGTGCGTAATAGCAGAACAAAAGCTGCACGATGAGCGGAAGCCCCTTTATTATCGTATTTAACACCACCACTATCCTTTGAAGGACGGGAACCTTTGCGATCAGGATGACCCCTGCTATAAGTGCCAGGATTATCGCCCCGACATAGGATAAAAGCGTAAGTTCCAAAGTCACCTTAAGGCCTGTAAGGACCGTGGGGATATCTTCGATCATGAATTTGACATTAAGATGCATCCCTGCTCCTTTCCGCCTTTCGAAGAGATCTTTCGATAAGCCTGAACGTTATTTCCACGACCACATTTATCATAAAATAGATAAGTCCCGCTGCGAGCAATATCCATATCTGCCCGTATCCTCTGTGAAGTGCGATAAACTTATTTGCCCTTCCCATTACATCGATAACACCGATAACGTATGCCGTTGCTATCCCTTTTAAAAGATCTATCTCAAGATTCTTTAAGTTGGGAAGAGCCGTTTTTAACGTAAGGGGAGCTATGATATATACAAATGTCTGAAATCTGTTATATCCGATCGCATAACCCGCTTCGACCTGACCGATGTCGATAGCGGAATATGCACCGCGATAAGCTTCCGATACAAAGCTTGAGAAATTAAGACATGTTGCGATCACGTAAAAGATCCCTGCTGACCACTGATTGATGTTTGCGCCGAATAATTCGGCTATCTTGGGGAGCCCGAAGAATACCAGATATATCTGGACAAGTCCGGGCGTTCCCCTGAAAAAGGACACAAACAGCGATACGATGTAGTAAAGGAAGTTCTTCCTGCCGACCCTTACACTGCATATCCATGCTCCGAACACTAATGAAATGACGGTGGGCACTATAAAATATACAAGTGTTATGGGGATGTAACGAATGAGTTCCGGCAGTACCTCTATAAAATATTCATGTCCTCTCCACATAGTCGTAAGTTACTCCGATGTTAATTTCTGTATTATTCCCTGTATTACTTCTTAAGGCCGAGCTTCTCTGCTACTTCGAAGTTATCCTCACCGAAGAATTCCTTGGTAAGAGATCCTAAAGTACCTTCGTCCGTAAGAGTCTTAAGTGCGCTGTTAAGTGCTTCCTGAACATCCTTGCTGTCCTTGTTGATAAGGAAAACGGTATCTCTTCCGTCTACACGGTCTGTGATCTTAAGATCTGAATAATCGGACTCGTCAAAGATTGCCTGTGCCTGCTCTGCGGAAAGATATGCTGCGTCGAATACGCCGTCCTCTACGCCCTGGATCTCGTCAGCCATTGCGCCTGCTGCCGCAAGTTCCTCAAACTGGATATCAACATCGGGATGAGCCTTTAACCAGTCGTTAAGCGCTACTGCTCTACCGTCTGTACCAACGATCGATGCGATGCTCTTTCCGGAAAGATCCTCAAGGCCTTCGATGCCGCTGTCATCTTTTACTACAAGGTTCATGAAGAAGTAGTTGTAAGGCTCGGATACAAGGAATGCTTCCTCTCTTGCGGGTGTCCTGAACTTGCATCCGGACTCAAAAGCATATTTTCCTGTGTTAACGCCTGCTGCCGCGGTCTCATAATCGATGACCGTGTAATTGAATTCATACTGGGGAAGCTTCTCGTCGATGAGTTTTAACACTTCATACTCATAACCTGCGGGATTTCCGTCCTCATCTTCATAGGTATAAGGTGCGTTGTTTGCTTCGAGTGCTACCTCTAATACTGTTACATCTCCTGCCTGATCTGCTTCATCTTCTGCGCCGGCTTCTGCTGCATCATCTGCTTTTGCTTCTGCAGCGGGTGCTGCTTCTTCCTTTGCTTCTTCGGCTGCGGGAGCGGGTGCTGCCGATGCGCTCGCTGCGCTTCCGCATCCTGTAAGCAGGGTTCCTACCAGTGATACACCAAGTATCAGACTTAAAATTTTCTTTTTCATAATAAACATCCTCCTCTTTTGTGTTTATACATTTTGTGTTTAAATATTTTCTGCACGTTTTGTTCTGTGCTATGCGCTTATACTATCACGGCGTTCCGCTCTTGTATAATCCCTATATTTTATTGCATGTTATAGTTTTTGCCTATACACCCAGTAGGTTGATAGTGTTGCGGTGCGTGTCACATATATCCAAAATATGTTTTTTGTACGACCGAATGATATACCAGATCGATCATTGTATTAAAATCAAATACCGGAAGGCCGGTGGCCCTTTGAATGGCGGCGGCATAAGGCGGGAGGTCACTGCATTCAAGCAGTATCGCGCCTATATCGGGATGCTCTTTTTTCAGTTCGATCGCTTCTTTGACCATATCCTCGGTAAGTTTCTTATTATCGAGCACCGTCTTTCCCCATCTTATAGGGGCAAAGCTTTCGAGGCTTCCTATATCTTTCACAATCACGCGGGAAAGATCCGCGCCGACATTTTTCAAAAGACCGTCATCGACACTCTCGCCGCTAGCGGCAAATACAGCTACTTTCTTTTTTTCCGAAATACATGTTTTTATCATCGGAAGCTGGCATAAACTTGATAAAAATACCGGTATGTCTACCGCTTCTTTTACATCATTCTGAAAATGTGCAAAGAAACCGCAGGCTCCGATTATCGCCCTGACACCCTGCGCTTCCAGATATTTTGCAGCCTCTGTAACCTGTTCCCTTATCTTATCGCTTCCGTTAAAAAGCTCCTCTATCTCAAAATCCACTTCCCTGTATAACACGGGAAAAGGATATGTAGTCGCATTAACCACGTTTCCCGGAAGTTTTGGATAGATAAGATTAACGGCGATAACGCCTATAGCAAACCCCGCAGTAAAGTGCGGGGTTACCTCGTATATATCAAGCACATCTTCGTTTTTTTCGATCACACATTTTTGATCCATATGTTAACTCCCTTTAATTTATCCTCTTATCGAGCTTATTTACAAGATATATCCCGCCTTCCTGGAATACCTGAACGATCACGACAAGTATCGCCACGGTTATGAGCATTACATCGGTCTTATACCTGTAATATCCATAGTTAACGGCTATCGCACCGAGTCCGCCTCCGCCGACAAATCCGGCCATTGCGGAATATCCGAGGATAGTTGCAAAAGCTATGACACCTCCTACAAGAAGTGAAGGCTTAGCCTCGGTAAGAAGCACTTTCCATATGATCTGCCAGGTTGAAGATCCCATGGCTTTAGCCGCTTCTATGACACCTGAATTAACCTCTTTTAAAGATGACTCAACCATCCTGGCTACAAAAGGAGTTGCCGCTACAACAAGCGGAACTACCGTCGCCGTTGAGCCTATCGTTGTCCCTACTATGAGCCTTGTAAAAGGAAGAATGGCAACCAGTAAGATAAGAAACGGTATGGATCTTATCACGTTTGTGATAAATCCTACGACGACATTTATCGGCCTGTTTGGCTTTATCCCGTTAGGGCTTGTGATATTTAAGATCACCCCGGCCGGTATTCCGAGAATATATGAAACCACCGTGGAAAGTACGACCATATAAAACGTTTCCGCTATTCCTTTTCCTATAAGTCCGGCTATCTGTGCGTCCATTATGCCACCTCGCTCTTTTCGTTAGTGTCGATCTCCTCATACTTAAGGCTCTTGTCATCAAGATATTTTTTTATGACCTCAACAGTTTTATCATCAGGTCTTTCGATCAGCATCTGTCCGTATGCAACACCTCCGATATCCTCGGTATTTGCACCTAAGATATTGAGCTTTACGCCCGTTTTTAAGATAAGATCCGCTATGACCGGTTCATATGAGGATATGCCGTCAAATACTATCCTTATACATCTCCGGTCGGTCTTAACTTCATTCTTACCCTCGCCCGAAAATACGAGTTTACGGCTTGTCTCCGATTTCGGATTTACAAAGATCTCCTTTACATATCCGATCTCTTCCACAACGCCCTTATTCATTATCGCCACGCGATCACAGATCTGCTCTACGACCTTCATCTCGTGAGTTATGACGACTATGGTAACTCCCATTTCCTTATTTATCTTTTTTATAAGGTCGAGCACACCTCTTGTCGTGAGAGGATCAAGTGCACTTGTCGCCTCATCGCATAACAGGACTTCGGGGTCTGTCGCAAGCGCCCTTGCTATCGCGACTCTCTGCTTCTGTCCGCCGGAAAGCTGAGACGGATAAGCATTTTCTTTTTCATTAAGTCCGACAATATCAAGCAGCTTCCTTGCCTTTTCCTTAGCTTCAGTCTTATTTATTCCCGCAAGCTCGAGTGGATAAAGCACATTTCCGAGGACCGTCCTCTGCTCGAGAAGATTAAACTGCTGGAAGATCATTCCCATCTGTCTTCTGTATGTGCGGAGTTCTTTTGACGAAGCTTTTATGAGGTCATTATCATTAAAATAAACCGCACCGCTCGTGGGGATCTCAAGCAGGTTCATGCACCTTACCAGAGTGGATTTACCGGCACCCGAAAAGCCTATTATACCGAAGATCTCACCCTTATTTATCTCCAGGCTCACATCATTTACGGCGGTGACCGTATTGCCTTTTACCTTAAATTCTTTTGTCACATTTTCAAGTCTTATCATTTTATCTACCTGTATTTCGTATATCTATGCCGCGTTTGTCTGCTTGCTGTTTATTTCCAGCTTACATCACCGGAACTTACATTTCCGGCAAGCTCGGGAAGAAGTCTTAATTTCTCAAGCGCAGCCTCGAGGGTCTCATCTTTTTTTGCAAAATGAAGTCTTATATAATCATTTATATCCTCTTTGAAAAAGCTCGATCCGGGAACTGCGGCAACACCGACATGCTCACACATCCATTCACAGAATGCGTTATCGTCCTTTACCCCGTAATTACTGACATCCACCATCACATAATAAGCACCCTGCGGCTCTTTAAACTTAAGTCCTATATCCTTAAGCCCGCCAGAAAACAGATTCTTCATATGTGTATAATGATCTCTTAACTCCTTATAATACTGATCCCCAAACTTAAGTCCGACCGTAGCCGCTTCCATAAGCGGGGCTGCAGCTCCGACCGTCAGGAAATCATGTACCTTTTTAACCCTTTCCGTAACCTCCTCCGATGCTATGACATATCCCAAGCGCCAGCCGGTTATGGAATATGTCTTTGAAAGAGAGTTGCAGACGATCGTCCTTTCCTTCATGCCGGGAAGAGTCGACATATATACATGCTCATTTGGCTCATATATTATATGTTCATACACCTCATCCGTGATCACATATGTATCATACTTTATCGCCAGTCCGGCGATCTTCGACAATTCTTCACGTGAAAAAACCTTGCCGCAGGGATTCGACGGATTACATACGATAATCGCCTTTGCTCCCTGCTTAAAAGCTTCTTCCAGTTCTGCATCGTTAAATTTAAATTCAGGAGGGTTAAGTGATACATATATGGGCTCGGCTCCGGAAAGGATGGCGTCCGCACCGTAGTTTTCATAGAAAGGAGAAAAAACTATCACCTTATCACCCGGATTGGTGACCGACATCATTGAAGCCATCATAGCTTCCGTACTCCCGCAGGTAACAACGATCTCTTTGTCAGGATCTGTCTTCTGTCCCGAAAAATGCTCCTGCTTAGCCGCAAGAGCCTCCCTGAAATTCTGCGCACCCCATGTCAGTGCATACTGGTGAGGTCCGCTCTTTGCAACTTCGGCAAGCCTGTCCGTTATCTCTCCGGGTGGAGAAAAATCAGGAAATCCCTGCGACAGATTGACAGCTCCGTATTTATTTGCGATCCTCGTCATCCTCCTGATAACGGAATCCGTAAAACCTGCTGTGCGTGTACTTAATCCTGACATAACGATCTCCTGATCTTCCTATTTCATCCACCTGCAAGCAAGCTTGCGGTGTCCTTATACTATTGCCCCTGTTCTCAAATAATCCAGTAATTCCTCTTTGTTTAAATGACCTATTCCCAGATCATCGAGCGTGATACCTGTTTTGTAAAAATCCTTTCCGGTCATCACGGATCCGAGTGTTATCATGGAATCGATAACGGGGGTCTTAACGCCGAATTTTTTTCCGAGTTCATGATAAAGGTGACATCCTACCGGAACATCTTCCGTAACATATCTGTCCTGTATCGAGAACGGCCCCGTCCGGTATCCTGTTTCCCATTGCTCATCGAAAGGAACTATACAGTCATCGCCCATATACTCGGGTCCCAATATACTTGTTCTTGACAGGAAATTTTTCTTGGGATACTTTGCTATCCCTACTCCTATCGCATCGGCGAGAGCAACCTCTTCCAGGAAAAATGCATATTGCACTTCGGCTATGGATTCGCAGTACGCATGGCTGTAGATCGAATAAGTGTATTTATCGTTACCTCCGTATATCCTTCCCCAGTTCTCCATTACGCCGACTCCGAGGATCGTACCGGGGCAGTGGAGCACGGGATTTACATTTGAAAATCCGATATCAAGAACGGTATTCCCGCCCACAGCTCCGTCACCTTCGGTGATCGAATCAAAACATCCGAGAGCCTTTATGCTGTCCAGGAATATATCCTGATCCGTGCTGGGAAGAGCAGCTCCCCTTAATGTCTTGGCACGGTATACGAGCCACATGTCCGAAGTCTGGACTCCTCCTTCTTTCTCAACTCTGGTCCCGTAGGGTGCGCTCGACCATCCGCCTATTATGACCTTCTTGGTATTTCCGGCTTCCCTTAATCTCTTGCGGAGCTTAAGTGATCCGTAATTATCCGGTATGATGTGGATGATCATTCCGTCTTCAAGAACAGGTACGAGCTTTTCGAAAAACTTATCATGCGCCACGGATGGAATGGCAACAATTATGAGTTTTGCGCCCTTTACGGCTTCGGCAATGTCCGAGGTCAAAAGGTTTATAAAAGCTTTGCCCGTCCTCTTGAATCCATACTGGTTCTTCTGAATACCGCCGAGTGTGATTCCGGTCTTTGCTACATTCTTTAAGTTCTGATCGAAAAACTCGGGAAGCTCGAAGAGCCTTACATCTTTATTTCCACCTAATACACAATCAGCTGCGCAGGTTTTTCCTACGGCCCCGCCGCCGAGAACGGCGACGGGTGAATCTTTTGACAATCCTTCAAACATGTGACTTTCCTCCGGTGTTATTCTCTGATCTCTTTAGAATACGGGTACTACCGCTCCCGAATAAGTATTATTGATATATGTCTTTACTTCATCGGTAAGGATAGCTTTCTTTAATGCTTCGGATTTAGCGCTGGTTTCCTCGCCTTCTCTTACACATACATAGTTGGCATAGGTCTCAGCTGCAAGTGAATCAGCCGCCTCAACTGCGATAGCGGGATCAAGTCCTGCTTCTATAGCATAGTTTCCGTTTACTACAGCAAAGTCAACATCCTGGATAGACTTGGGAACCTGAGCTGCTTCAAGCTCCTGGATCTCTACATTATGCTCGTTCTCTACGATATCAAGTGCTGTTGCCTGGATACCAACGCCTTCTTTAAGCTTGATAACGCCTTCAGCTTCAAGTAAGAGAAGAGCTCTTGCTTCGTTTGTGG
>DMCJ01000166.1 GCA_003446735.1 Lachnospiraceae bacterium
AATGAGATTTGTCCTGTCCCAGACCGGGACCGAAGTGATCTTCTGAAGGTTCTTCATCTGCGCAGGCGAAAGGTTGTTAAGGCAGACTACATATTCGGCCTTTAATCCTTTTACATATCCGCCAAGCTCCTCAGCCTTCCCGGAGCCTAAATATGTGGCGTTATCGGGATGCGGGAGCGTCTGCGTCACACTACCCAAAACGGTAAGATCACATGCCTCGCAAAGACTTTCAAGCTCATCCATGGCGCGATCGAATTCATCCGTATCTTCATCTGTCCTAAGTCCGGCGATCACTACCGGTATAAGTTCTTCGTTATACAAATATCATCCTTCTCTTTCTTTTTAGTACCAGTATTTCCCGCTTACTATCATAGCTCATTTTAAAATTTAAATAGATCTTCCTTGAGCAGATACCGTATGTTCTCTGGTATGTGCTTATTTTTATCTTCGACTAACATTGTGTCGTATAGCTTCAAACTGGAATCCTTGGAAAAAATGAAATCCACAATTTCACCATCATTACTTCTTTCAACAGAAGAATCTTCAACTCTTAACGACATTGGCAACAGCAGATCATTCACCTTTTTACCATTGGGTCCTATATTTTCAACAAGCCCCAGCGTAAATTCCAGATTGGTAACACTAAGTTTATAAACAATGGTAATAGTCTTCAGATCCTTCAAAACACACACCATGGTATTAGTTAGTTCAGGTAGTCTGATCAAACATGGCAATTTTTTCTTTGCATTTGAGAAAATGTGTCTTGAATCAAAATAGAACTGCTGAAGTGTCAGTTTTCCGCTCTTGGCAATCTTGTAGAAATCTTTTGCCGGAGTCTTAGATGCTACCCCGGTCAAGTGAAGGAAGTTCTCGATCGGAAAAGAAACCTCAAAGAATTCCTCCCCATAAACATATAAAAATGTTCTACCGGCAAGATTGCCACTGTAGACCTTTGCTGCATCAATTATCTGTTGTCTGATAACCTTTTTCTTTTCTTCCTTGGTCGCCATCAGTATCCTTTACAGAAAGAGGAGTGTGATATAAACCACACTCCTCATAGAATTCTAAAAAAGAGTTTTATGCTGGTTGTCAGCCTCGGCATCCATTCAAGATACCCATATCGACGTGAAAATCATTAAGTCCTTCACGTGGACTACAGCTTTATCCATGCTGCATGGCTCGATGTCCAGTAAAGACATCTTATGAGATGGTATATTACCCTGCACCATCTGCAGCCCAACTTTTATCGATGCTCTTACATCGGAAACATCTCTGCTTCTAACTTTATTATACCTATCTACACCTAAAAATCAACAGAAAATTGGCACTTTTTCTTCATTATATCAATCCGAGATAAAATGAGTCCACTTGTGCTCTTCCGTCTCGGGAAGGCCGAATTTTTCCTTGCCGAGCGCGATACTCTTCATAAGGAAAGTCATGTTCCTTGCAAGGACGCGCATATTGTAAAGTCCCTCTTCATCCTTTAGTGCCTCTCCTTTTTCCCTGCCGTGAACGCTGTTCCAGTACTGGCTTGATGCTATTGGCATGCCTGATATCGTAAAGTATTTGTTAAGCTCATCAAATGTCGCCGAGCATCCTCCTCTTCTTGCTATAACCACGCTCGCTCCGACTTTCATTGTCTTATCAAAGCCTGTGCTGTAAAAGAGCCTGTCAAGAACAGCTATCAGCGTCGCATTTGCAGATGCATAATAAACGGGCGATGCTATCACAAGTCCGTCTGCCTCCTCAAACTTAGGCGCAAGTTCATTTACGATATCATCGAAAACGCATTTACCTTTTGTGGCACAGGTGTTGCAGGCGATACATCCCCTTACATTCATATTCCCGACCTGAACTAACTCTGTTTCCACTCCTTCTTTTTCAAAGATCTTTACCATCTCATCAAGAGCTATGGATGTATTTCCGCCCACTCTCGGACTTCCGTTAAGTATAAGTACTTTCATTGAACTTTACCTCCTAATCGTTTATATACTCTTTTGTCTTATTCATCACATCACGGATATTTACAAGATTTTTATCCACATCATCACATTCAAGCGAGTGATTGCAGCCGGGATAAAAATAAAGCGTAACGCCCTTATCACGTGCCATCTCCTTTACATTATCAACATCTGACCAGGGATCGGCATCACCTATAAAAGCAAGTATCCCTTCATGCGCAAACATAAATGTCGCTTCGACCGGGGTATACCAGATCTGCCTTGCTCTTATCTTATTATCAAAAGCATATTTGGCCATTGCGGCCGTCCCTATACTCTTACCGATAAATATGATATCTTCATATGACGAAAGATCCGTATCCTTAAGCTGCTCAATGCTCTGATCATAAGCAAGGAGGGCAGCCTTTTTCATCATCTCCGCATTACCGCGGATCTTTGCAGGCATATCGCTATACTCAATACATTTAACTTCATATCCCATATTTGACACAAGCTTTGATGAGTAATATAAAAGCGGCTTGTCCTTATGATATCCTATCCCCGGAAATACAACTGCAAGCTTCATCTAAAAACACCTCTTCTCGTGGGCCTGTTTGCAGCCTCCGACTTTCTCGCATTTATAGCATACTTCATTTGAGCAGACATCCTTTTCAAAGAATTCCCTGACATTGTTTAATGTAGTATCGGCTATATTTGTAAGGGCCTCGTTTGTAAGAAATGCCTGATGCGATGTCACTATGACATTGGGCATCGAGATGAGCCTTGCGAGCGTATCATCATTTACGATATGATTTGAATAATCATGGAAGAAAACATTTGATTCTTCCTCGTACACATCAAGACACGCGGCGCCGACCTTTCTGTCTTTTATCCCTTCTACAAGGGCATCCGCATCTATGAGCGCGCCTCTCGATGTATTGATTATGACAACACCCTTCTTCATTTTTTCAATGCTCTTTGCATCTATCATGTGATGATTTTCATCGGTAAGCGGACAGTGCAGGGAAATGATATCGCTTCTTTCCCAAAGCTCATCAAGGCTTACATATTCGATCCCGGAATCAGCTGCGGGGAACTTATCATATGCGATCACATTCATTCCGAATCCGCGGCAGATATCTATAAATATCCTTCCGATCTTTCCTGTTCCGATGACTCCGACAGTCTTTCCGTGAAGATCAAATCCGGTAAGAGTATTTAAGCTGAAATTAAACTCTCTTGTCCTGTTATATGCCTTGTGTATCCTTCTTACAGATGTAAGCAAAAGCGCGATCGCATGCTCAGCCACCGCATAAGGCGAATAGGCAGGAACGCGCACGATGTGCACCTTTCCGAATGCATGCTCGATATCGACATTATTATATCCGGCGCAGCGAAGAGCCACTAATTTAACGCCCATCTCATAAAGAGCGTCTATCACATTGGCATTTACATCATCATTTACGAACACGCAGACCGCGTCGCTCCCTTCGGCAAGCTTAACGGTATCTTCCGTAAGTCTGGTCTCGAGATATTTGATCTCAAATTCATCATTACCGTTTGAGCGGATAAATGACTGCTCATCGTAATCCTTCGCATCGAAAAAAGCTATTTTGATCTTTCCCATTTCGCACCTCCTGATCTAAACTTCTTTAGCTATAGTTGTGTCGGCCGGCCTGCTTTTCTTTCCGGAAAAAGCGATAAATGCTATCACCACACCGACTGCTGCCACGGCCGCTCCTGTTATAAGCATTGTCTTTATACCGAAATTATCAAGTATGTATCCGCTTATAAAATTGGAGAAAACTCCTCCGACCGTGATCGCACTTGTAACAAACGCCTGGCCTTTTACCTGATCGGCCTCGGACATGTTGCTGCTCACATAATAGGCTGCTGCCGGAATGAATACCGCATAGGCAAAAAGCTGGAATGACTGGCTTACATACATGCCTGTCATATTTGTCGCAAAAACGAGTATCAGACTCTTTATAAAAAATGCAACTCCGGAAAATACGAGCATCTTATCCGATGATATCTTCTTAAGGACGATCCCTATGCAGGCCATGACCGGGAGCTCCAATATGGCCTGTAAGAAGTTGGAATAACCAAGCTCCTTTTCCGCGCCGCCAAGCGACCTTATGATCTGTATCATAAAATCATTTATCATATTGTGGGCAAAGTAGAAGCATACCGTTGCCACTAAAAAGATCGCAAATGCCGGATATACCTTTGCAAAATCTATCGGGTTATTGTGAGGGGCTTCGGAGTGGTGCATGTCATCCTGCTCTTTATCGTCTCCCACTTTTTCAGCCTCTGCCTCATTTTCAACCGAATCATTTTTTAATCTGAAAGTAAATACGACTATCGCCGAAATCACCATCGCGGCGATGTTTACGATAAGAAGCACTCCGACTCCTCTTTTTTCAACAATGCCGCCTATTATCGCTGAAGTAACCGCAAAGCCGGCTGACCCAAGGCCTCTTGCAAGCCCGTAGTTTATATCGCATCCTGCTTTCTGATATTCAAAATTAAGCGCTGTCGTAACAGGCATATAGGTAAACTGGATCATATAGATAAGTGCATATATGATCGCGATGACTGCCCTGTTATGTCCGGCGATCATAAGGATAACAGAGCCAAGCGCTATGACCGTTACTGCTGCAAGAATGAACCTCCTGTTTGTTAAGGGGCCGGGCTTATCTATGATACCGGCGACAACCGGCTGACACACCGCCGAGAGTATATTAGATACCGCTAACAATATGCCTACCTGCGTATTCGTAAATCCCTTATCTAAAAGGAATACCGCAGCCATTGCGTGTATCGTGCAAAAGGCAGCGAAATAAGCCACGTTTATAAGCGTATATCTAAGTGTCCAGAATTGTTTTTTCATTTGATCTCCTTTGTGAAAGGGGGTGACATTTCTAATTATATCAGAAAGATAACAAAAAATAACGAAAAAAGACAAGTTTCCCCTGTCACATTTACCATATCGAGAAAAAGTATCCCGCAAGCGGTGACATCACGATCATTATGACCGAGAACGTGAATGATGATATGGATATAAGTGTTGCTCTCTGCTCTGACGGGAACATACCGTTAAGCTTCGCGTCCGTCCTTATCTGGATCGCATCATCCGACATCGATGAAATAAATCCTCCAAACACCATAAGCCACACGATCGCCGAATGCTCCAATAAAACTCCTGCTATTACTCCGCTCACGCAGACGAAAAAAACGATCACATATCTTACCTTTTCCGCCTTAAGTATCAGCTTTGATCCGACTACTCCTCCCATCTGCATGATAAAAAGTCCTATCCCAAGGTACTTAGCCGTAAGCCCCGCATCCTGTAGTTTACTTTCAAGAAAGAATAAGAGCAATATGTCGACGGCTCCGACAAATGAATTTAAAAACATGAGCGCGGAAGCCTTTTTATTCTTCATAAGGAAAAGTATACTGTCCGTAAAGTAGCTTATGAGCGCCTTAAAAACGTTTCTCCAGGACCCACGGCCTGTATCGCTCCTTCTCTGTCTGTTTTCGTCAGGATCGCCCTCTTCATCTTTAACCCTGATTTCTTTTAATGAAAAAGTAAATACCAACGTAAGAAGCCCCATTGCCGCGCTTATAAGATAAGCTGCCCTGTATCCGATGAGCAGAGCAAGTCCTGCGCACAGTGTTGATAATCCGGAAGCCACTCTGTATATCACCGACTGGGTCGATACATATCTTTCAAATCCGGCTTCCTTTTTAACCGATTTCATTGAATCAAAGGCAAGCGCATCGCCCGATCCGGAAGCGAAATTATAGTTCATCGCATGAAACGGCATCGCAAGACAAACGCCCGCAAAACCGCTTGTAAGTCCCATGATAAGATCGCCGGTTACCGCCATTATATTACTTATGACCAGCATCTTTTTTCTGCCGTACATATCGGCAAACATTCCCGACGGGATCTCACATATGAGACTAGTGATGTGAAATATCGTCTCGGCAAATCCTATCTGTACAAGTGAGAATCCTCTTGCGGAAAGTATCGCGACCCAGGCACCCGTTATGGACAGGTTCCCGAGGATCCCCGTTATATATAAAGTCCGTATCTGTTTCTTTAAATCAAACATAAAAAAATCTCCTTATCTGTTGTGATAAATAGCTTCAACATAATAAGAAGATAATGCGTTTATATAGATCTTATGATAAATATATCCCTGAAAATGGGCGCACTATCCCCTTAAGGGGATAATGTGTAACCATTAGTCAGTTGTATATTTACCATTTTCCAGTACATGATTCAAACCTCTTAGATCAACTGATTTAATTCTATGATAGTTAGCTCCGTTTGTCAACCTGATTTAACGCCAACCCAATCAATCGATCTGCTTGATCTGCCATAAAAAGAGGTATATTCAGCACATCGTCGTCTAGTTTTAAATTATCTAGCGAAAAGCGCACGCGGAGCTTAACTTGATCCGGATACAGTTCCTTGAACTTTTTCAGACTCTTGCTGGCAGTATTGGCTTCAGATTTGACCTCCACGGGAAAAATATCGTTTTCTCTTTGAATCAGGAAATCTACTTCATAGGGTGGATTGGTCTGTGTCCAATACCGTGGTGCCACTTCAAACTGAGTTATTAGGGTTTGCACAACGAAATTTTCCGTCAGAGCACCTTTGAACTCCGTAAATAGTCGGTTGCCCTCGCCAAAAGCCGTAGGCGCAAGCTGTGACAGACGGCGAAGCAGACCGACATCTACCAGATAGATCTTGAATGCGGACAAGTCATCGTATGCGGCAACAGGAAGGCCAGGAGCGGAACTTCGGTATATTTTATGCACCAGTCTGGCATCCACAAGCCACTGCAAGGCATTCTCGTATTCTCGTGCACGTGCCCCCTCTTTCACGGCTTTGTAGATAAATTTTTTATTTTCCCTTGCCAACTGTGACGGCAAGGATTTCCAGATCATAGAAATCTTTGG
>DMCJ01000053.1:0-9487 GCA_003446735.1 Lachnospiraceae bacterium
GCCTGCGGCTGGTCGCCGGTAGGCTTATATTCCGAATGTAACTTAAAATTCATAATATCTCCCGGATCCGTGCCGTGATCAATACAAAACAAAAATGGCACACCACGTGTAGTATACCATTTTTGAAAGTTCCTGTCTATAATTTTCAGAACATTTGTTCGCGCTTTTCAATCGTTCTCTATGATCCCGCCTCCGATAACGCATTTGTGTTCATCATAAAATACGGAAGACTGACCGGGCGCAGGCCCTTTGACGGGCTCATCGAAAACAAGTCTTGCATGTCCTTCATCGATGACTTCAAGCTTGGCCGGTTTCGCACTGTGATGATATCTGATCTTAGCCTCACATCTTATCCTATCGCCACTGCTCGGTTCTGCGATACTTAAGTAATTACACTCCCTTAAGTAAACTTCTTTTTTGTAAAGGGAATCCTCTTTACCGATCACAATCTCATTTCTGTCCTTATCGATCCTGCAGATAAATGCGGGATGACCGAGTGCGATACCAAGGCCTTTCCTCTGTCCAACCGTATAGTTGATTATCCCTTTGTGTCTTCCGAGGATATTGCCTTCCTCATCAACAAAGTTTCCTTCACCCGGAATCTTACCTTCTGCATTATCCCTGATATAATCCGCATAACTTCCGTCGGGCACGAAGCATATCTCCTGGGAATCCGGCTTGTCGGCAACTGCAATACCGGCCTCCTTGGCAATCTCCCTCACCTCATCCTTGGTATATTTTCCAAGAGGCATGAGAGTATGTGAAAGCTGATCCTGCGTAAGCTTATAGAGCATATATGTCTGGTCTTTATTTGCATGCTCCGCCATTTTTACGGTATACCTTCCGTTATCGAGCTTTACAACGGATGCATAATGTCCCGTAGCCACATAATCAGCCTGCATCACCTTGGCAAGATAAAGCATCCTCTCCCACTTAACATACCTGTTACATTCAATACAGGGGTTGGGAGTAAGTCCGTTTATATAATCGTTTATGAACGGTGTAGTAACATACTTTTCAAACTCGGAAAGACAATTCTGTACATGATATTTTATACCAAGTCCCATCGCAACGCGTCTGGCATCGTCGATCTCACAACATCTTCCCTCATCTCCGTTTGATGCAACCCACGAGCGAAGTGTTACGCCTATCACCTCATATCCCTGTTTTTTTAACAGATATGCACAGACGGCGCTGTCAACGCCGCCGGACATTCCCACGATAACCTTAGCCATTTCTATAAAATAACCTTTTCTATCTCTTTTCTTAAATGATCGTCATTTACTTTTCTTGCAAATATATATCCTTCGTCCGCTGCTTTTTTGATATCCTCCATATCACCCGCGGACAGATACTTCGGACTGGCCCCTTCCCACTTCATGAACCTTAATTCTTTTTTTACGATCTTATCTTTCCACTTCCCGTTTTCAAATACGTCATTTAAAAGGAGCGTATGGAAAAAGAATTCCTCGGGAAGTTCGGTCTTTTTCATATCATCCTCATACCCGGGATGTGTGCTTAGGTAGTCAATGATATCAGCTGCGCACTCGCCGGGCATTGAAACATAAAAAAGGCCTTTATATACCTTATCAAAACCACCGAGCGAAGTCCTTTTTACTCCGGCAGCTTTCTGACACAGACGGACAAGATTCTTTAAATGCCATACAAAAGGATTCCTCAGGTTACGGTCCTTAAACATGAAATAAGTGTCATACCGCTTTACGACCTCGGGAGAAAAATCCTTTTCTTCGAAATAGTCAAGGTATATCTTATCCTTGTCATCCGTCTTAGTAAATCTCTCATGTATCATTTCGGATGATGCCAGAAATACATCCTCGCCGGTCAGCATGTGAATATAGATCTCATCCCCGTTATCCTTTGCATCACTTACGGCTTTTTCCATCAGAAAGAGCATGGCTTCAACATGAGTATAGCTCCCCCAGGTGATCCTGTACTTACTGAAAAAATGGCAGTTACCCGATTCGCTGAGCCTTAAAAGGATCGGATCTGCCATCTTTATCTCTTTGGATCTTCTGTCTATATGAACATAGATCTTATCCAAAGGACTGACCTTTGAGATAAGATCTTCAAGCGCTTTTATATCTTTATATGCCGTTATCAGATACGCCTGTCTTTTCACTGTTTGTTCTTAAGTATTTCTTTGGCTCTTTCAAGCTGATTGTCGGTACCGTCTTCCTTATAGGCATCCACATCGAATTCGAGTTCCTCGTCGGGAGCAACTCCTACTTTATGGATGTCATTTCCCTTCGGGGTATAATAATGACTTATAGTAAGCTTAAATGCGCTGTTATCGCTTAAGGGGAATACTCTCTGGACTATACCTTTTCCGAAGGTCGTAGTTCCTAAGATCGTTCCCTTCTCATAATCCTTTATCGCACCTGCGAGTATCTCGGAAGCGGATGCGCTGTTTCCGTTAACAAGCACGACCATAGGCACCTGCAATTCATCGCGTCCGTCACTTCTGTATTCCTTACGCTTTCCGTTTTTGTCTTCGGTATATACGATGATCCCTTTGGGAAGGATGTGATTTGCTATATCAACAACCTGCTGAACGCTTCCGCCGGGATTGTCGCGAAGGTCTAAGATAAGCCCTTTCATTCCGTTCTTTTTGGCCTCTGAAAGCTTATCCTCAAACTGCTCGGCCGAAAGTTCATTAAACTCGGCGATCTGGATATGAGCGATGCCGTCATCATCCATGGCAAGCTCTACCGTAGGTGTCTCGATAGAACGGCGTTCTACTGTAAAATGCAGATAGTCGGTCTCCCCTTCCCTGAATATGGTAAGGTCTACCGTGGTATGCTCGGGTCCTTTAATGTAGGTTACTATCTCGGCCGAAGGGACCTCGAACATCTCCTCGCCGTTAACCTCAACTATGATATCATCCGGCATAAGTCCGGCTTCTTCAGCGGGACTGCCGGGCATGGGCTTTACTATCTTACAGTATCTGGTTTCTTCATCATATCCGATGTAAGCGCCGATGCCGTAATAAACGCCTGACTCGGTCGCCTCAAATGCTTCCATTTCCTCGGGAGAATAATAAACGGAATATGGATCGTTAAGGCCTTTAAATAATCCGTGATAAAGACTGTCCTTAAGATCCTCCTCGGTATAATCTCCGAGGTAGTATTCATCTATATAATTCTCAAGCCTTGCAAGCTTATTGATCGTTTCCTGATCAAGGACCGTACCCGTCTTTGATGACTGCTTTCCGTCATCGGCTTTATCACTCTTTGCCGAAGGATTTGCCTGACCGGCCGGAGAATAATAATTTAATACTATTGCCGCAACAAGCCCCACTACTAAAATGCCCGTAAAAAGGCCTCCTAAGAAAGCGGGAACACGGCTCGGTGCCTTAGGCGGCACATAGCCCATAGGAGCACCGTTATTTATTTGAATATTCTGATTATCCATTTCTTCCTCTGCAGCGGATCTTTAGAGATAATTCCAGGGACTTACATATGAACCGTTGACCCTGACCGAGAAATGAAGGTGGGGTCCGGTAGATCGTCCGGTAGATCCGACCGCGCCTATCTTCTGTCCGCGGGTAACCGATGTTCCCGTTGAGACATATATTGCGGAGGCATGCATATATACAGTAAATACACCGCTTCCGTGATTGATCATGATATAATTACCCATGGTGCCGCTGTATCCTGCACCTACAACGGTTCCGTCGGCAGCCGCGACTATCGGGCTTCCGTTCGGTGCAGCCATGTCCACACCGTTATGGAACTGCTGAACTCCGAGTGTGGGATGGATACGGTTTCCGTAATCATCCGATATCCTCGTATAGGAAGGAGCCGGCCACGCGAATTTACCGCCGCTGTATCTGCGGATCTCCTGCCCCTCTCCCGCATCATTCTCCGAAACGGTAAGCTCCAGTAATTCCTTCTCGGCTTTTACGATCGATGCCTCTATCGCTGCTATCGCCGCATTCTGGGCAGCGATCTCCGCCTCGTAATCCTTTATCGCCTGTTCCTTATTTGAAATATCACCCTCATATTTCTTAATCTGGTTTTCCTTCTGAACTATGAGGTCGCTCATCTCGTCTTCCTTTTCGGTAGCTTCGGTCTGAGCGTTATTTAAATTTTTCTTTTCCTGTTCGAGCGTTTCCTTTAATGTCTCAATCTCTTCTGCGGTCTGCTTATACTGCTCCAACATCTGCCTGTCATAGCCGTATACTTCTTCGATATAAGCCGCCTTGTTAAGCATGTCCGAAAGGCTCTCGGCTCCAAGCAGCAGAGAGATATAAGTGGTATTTCCTCTTTCGTACATGAACTGGATCCTCTGCTTCATCATCGCATACTGATCCTTTTCCGTCTGCTCCGCTTCTTTTAACTGAACCTTGATCTGGCTTATCTCAAGCTGCTTCTGCGCAACAAGGAGTTCAAGCTGCGAGATCTTGTCCTGGACATCCATGAGCTGACCGTCGAGTTCCTCAACGACATCGGAAAGCTTATCCTTTGCAACCTCCAGATCCTGCTTCTGCTCCTTGATATTGGTAAGCGCACTCTGCATGTCCTTTCTCTCACCCTGAGCATCCTTGAGGTTTTCCTTGGATTCGTTTATCTCACTCTGTTTTTCTTTCTGTTTTTTAAGCTTCTCTTTTTCAAGCCTCTGCTTTTTCTGCTCTTCGGTCTCCTCTTCTTCCTCTTCGTCTTCCTGTTCCTCTTCCCCCTGAACAGAATCTTCCGAGGCATAGACCGCCATTGGCGTATATGCTGTGAGCATAAATCCAAGGACCAGACAAAGCAGCCTTAAATACCTTTTTTTCATTTCTTTACTCCCCGCTTCCATATGCGTGCCCGTTACACGCGTATGTGTTTTCTAACCGTAGTCATACTTCCGATAAAACCGATCCCCACACCGATTATAACGGAAACAGGTACGAGCGTTGCAAATACCGTTTCCACCGGAAGAAATTTAAGTATCGAAGTTAAAAGTGCAAACTTCTCGGTCACGTAAGCCACGACACTGTTGTAAAGGATGTGAACGATACCCATGGGTATGAGTGAGCCGATAAGTCCTATTATCATACCTTCGATGACGAAGGGAAAACGAACGAAGAAGTCCGTAGCCCCGATGTATTTCATGATATTTATCTCTTCTTTTCTTACTGAGATACCGACCGTAACCGTGTTCGCGATAAGGAAAACGGAAACGAGCAAAAGGATCGCGATGATCGCAACAGCCACATATCCCACGAGCATGTTGATGCTTGAGAATACGTTTGCGATGGTCTCGGATTTATTTACGACCCTGACCCCTTCAAGCGAAGTGATATAATCAACAAGTTCGCCCTGCTTGGATACGTCTGCAAGATATACTTCGTAGTTGGAATATTCCTCAAGAGGATTCTCTGTAAAGCCGTCGGCATACTCTCCTAAATAATCTGCTTTAAAGCCTTCCCATGCTTCCTCTGCGGAAACATAATGGATGTGGTCGACTTCACTTCTGGATTCTATTAAGGATCCGATCTCTCCTATCCTGTCTTCGCTTATCCCCTCATCAAAGAAAACCGTTACGGCTACGCCGTTCTGAGCTTCCCTGACGGAATACTGGAAGTTGGCGACAATGGCATAAAAGATGCCGAACAGGAAAAGACATGCGGATATCGTCGCTATGGATAAAAGCGAATACCATTTGTTTCTGAATATATTGGATATGCCCTGTTTCATGACATAGATCAATGTACTAAATCTCATCGATGTACTGACCCTCCTTCTCGTCGCTGACCACAACGCCCTTGTTCATCGTGATGACTCTCTTCTTCATGGCGTTAACGATCTCGCGGTTGTGGGTTACCACAAGTACGGTGGTTCCTCTTTCGTTTATTTCCTCTAAGAGCTTCATGATCTCGATGGTGTTTCTCGGATCAAGATTACCCGTAGGCTCATCTGCGAGCAGGATCGGCGGCTCATTAACGAGCGCTCTTGCAAGGGCAACTCTCTGCTGCTCACCACCGGCAAGCTGCTTCGGCCTTGCTTTATATTTCCCCGCAAGTCCTACTGCGGAAAGAATTACGGGAACGTTCTTTTTTATCTCCTTTGTGGATCTTTGGACTACCCTCTGTGCAAAAGCCACGTTCTCATAGACGTTCCTGTCCTTTAAAAGTCTGAAGTCCTGAAATACGACTCCGATATTTCGGCGGTATTTCGGGATCTGCCTGTGTCTTAATTTTCCGATGTTCACATCGTTTACCGTTATGGTTCCCGAAGTGGGCACGATCTCCCTTAAGAGAAGCCTTATAAGGGTCGATTTTCCGCTTCCGCTGTCCCCCACTATGAACACGAATTCACCTTTTTCAATGTGAATGCTCACATCGTTTAAAGCGGGTGTTCCGCTTTCGTAGGTTTTGCTTACATGATCCAATGTGATCATTTTCCATTCTCCTTTATTGGTTTTCCATGTATTTCATGTATTTAACTACCATTAAAGCGATCTTAAATGTGATCGCATCTTCAAACACTCGCAGATCGAGACCCGTACTCTTTTCAAGCTTATCAAGCCTGTAGACTAAAGTATTCCTGTGTATAAAAAGCTGTCTTGATGTCTCGGAGACATTGAGTGAATTCTCAAAGAATTTATGTATGGTGGTAATAGTCTCTTCATCAAATTCATCGGGACTCTTTCCGCCGAAGATCTCATTTATGAACATCCTGCAAAGGGGGAGCGGGAGCTGATATATAAGTCTTCCTATCCCAAGCTCGTCATATGCCACCAAAAATCTGTCTTCAAAGAATATCCTTCCGACATCCATTGCCATCTTGGCTTCTTTATATGATCTGCTGACTTCCTTTAAGTCTGTTACCTGATTGCCGTATGATATACGGACTTTCTTTATATTATCTCTTTCGAGATTGTTTCTGATCATGCCGGCGGTCTTTTCGATATCCGCCTCGCTGTCTTCGTCGACGATCTCCTTGACCACGACTACGCTGTTCTCGTCAACGGAAGTGACAAAATCCTTGCCTCCCGTAGGAAAGCTTGCCATAACGCTCTCAAGGAGATTCGGATCTTTTCCTTCCGAAGGCTCTATGATCATGACGACACGCTTTTCGTCCATGCGTATATGAAGCTTCTTGGCTCTGCCGTAAATATCAACCAGAAGAAGGTTGTCAAGAAGAAGGTTCTTGATGAAGCTGTCTCTGTCAAACTTATCTCTGTAGGCCATGACAAGACCTCCGAGCTGGAATGCCGCAAGTCTGCCTACGGTATGTGTATCCTCTCCCGCGCCGATCACTGCCAGGAGATACTCAGGCTGATTCTCATCTTCCACTCTGAAAAGACTGTAGCCGGAAAACTCCTGACTGCTTGCCTCGCTCTTGGAAAAGTCAAAGATGGTCTGCCTGTATTTGTCATATTCATCGCATGTAGAGCATAGTTCGTTTGCGTCCGCATCCGTAACTATAAAGTCCACGTCAGATATGACTTTTATTCCGTCTAATGTACTCTGTAGGATCTGATTGGAAATCATCGATACCTGTCCTTCCTCATACTACACAAGAACAAGTTTAATACATTTTCACAAAAAATACCAGTAAAATTTGTTAAAAATTAGTGATTTTTGGAATATCCTTCCACCATAAGTTTAAAGAACCATTTGGTGAACTTATGGGAAATTGCGGAAAAGAATCCTCTTTTTCCGGGGGTTGTGGTCATGTCCTCTCTTAATATCAGCCATACCGGGACATTGATCATCCTCTCGTTATTAAGCGCGAAAGCTTCTCTTTCCGGCGAAGGAAGGTTTGATATAAGGACATCGGCTCCCGACATATTGATCTCGTTTACCGCTTTCTCAAAATCGGCTTCGCCTTCCACGCATCCTTCACCGACTATCTTTAAGTGTTCCTCAAAGCCCGTCATCTCGTTTTTAAGGGACGAGAGCGCTTCGCTGCTCGCTCCGACAAGGTAGACTGCCTTTCTTTCTCTGTAGATCTTGGCTAAGAACTCTTCCAGGAAGGCGTTACTCTCAACCTCATGATATCTGGCTCTGCTCTTGGTGCCTGCTGCCGTGAGTATGTCCTCATCGGAGATCACGGTAAGATACAGCCCTTCTATAAACTTTTTTACCTCTTCCGACTCTCCGGCAGCCATGATCCCCTTCATGGTTATAAGTCCGATCATTCCGAGCGCGCCGTTTTCAAACATTTCATCCACGCGGCGCATGGACTCCCTGACGGACCTTTCCTTGAGCGGAACGCCCAATACTTCTATTTCTCTCATTTGCTATACCAGTGTGATACTTTCCTTTTCCATGGTTATCAGCCTTTCCTTATAAAGTCTGCCGATAGCCCTTTTATACTGATTCTTCCCCATGTGAAGATGCTTTCTTATCTCCTCGGGATCCGACTTGTCGCCGAAAGGAAGGCTCTTATCCGGGCTTTCCTTAAGGAGCTTTAATATTATCTCACAATCTTCGTCCATCTGAAGATATGCTTCTTTTCTTATGCTAAGATCGAGCTTTCCGTCGTCCTTAACGCCGGTTACGCGGAATTTAAGCTCCACTCCGACTTTAAGTAAGTCCCTGACCTCTTCCTTTCTTACCATACCCTGATACATATTGTCAACAGCAACATAACTGCCGAGCTTTGCGTCAGTCTCATATATCCTTCCCTTTACTTCATCGCCCGCTTTATAGGAAGGTGCAACGGAAAGATAAGGGTAAAGATGCATGGTGGCCGCAAGGCGGTTACTCTTATCTATGTAAAGAGCTACGAGGACCTCCTCGCCCCTTCTTATTTCTTTGGTCTGTTCCTTAAAAGGAAGGAGCAGCTCTTTTATCGGCCCCCATTCAAGGAAAGCTCCGATCGATGTAGTCTGACTTACCCTTAAGAGCGCTGTCTTATGAAGTGTGATGAGCGGTTTATTAACCGTAGCGATCAGCCTGTCTTCGGAATCCTTATAGATAAAAACGCTTATCTCATCTCCCGGCTTTACCCCTCCCGGGATCTCTTTTGCCGGAAGCAGGACTTCGTTTTTATCATCATCCGACAGATACATTCCGAAGGCTACCTTTCGGGTCACCTTTAAATTTTGCATTTCCCCGAGTTTAAGCATTATCTCTCCTTAACAAAAATTCCATATTGCAATATGCGTTTTCTTCCTTATCACAGAGGGAAACAAAAGTCTTTTCTTCATCCTCATAGATGAAAGGATATATCTCATCCCCTAAAAATGCCTGGGCTTTATATTCGACGCGAAGCTGTCGGATCTCAAGGTCCGCAGGAAGATAATCCATTCCCATACGAACATACTGCCCGTTGTTTACATGATGATTGCCATCTAAATGATGAGGCATTACAGTTATCTTTTTGCCTTCCCTTTTTTCTCCGCTTATCTTTATCTTTCTCGGAGCATAATCCATATCCATCTTCTCGGAAAGAACATAGGCTTCCATCATCTTCTCCGTCGGCATCACGGGCTTTCCGTCCCGATCGTCGATGAGCGCCCAGACGGAATTGGC
>DMCJ01000053.1:9600-13938 GCA_003446735.1 Lachnospiraceae bacterium
CCTTTAAATTCATAAGGAGCAGTCCCTACCGTGATCCGGTCCCCCGCGGACGGATATCTGTCAACAACGATCTGCCATGAAGAAAGAGCCCATATCATATGATTGTCCTTGCAATACTTTATTCCGACTCCTATATCATCCGACTGAAAAGTCGAGCAATCCTGATAGTAGTCTAAAAGTGCGGGCAGCGTGAGCCTTCCTTTCTCATCCGTCTCACTGTATCTTATCCTTGTGTCGTATTCGTACATTCTCTTATTCCTTAATGTATTTTGTGCCGGTCACCCGGCGAAAAACGTCTCTTCGAAGCAATCCTCAAGCAGGTATCCGTTTACGATCCTGTATCCGTCACTGTTGACCTCATGATACAGACGATATACCTTATACTTTCCGTCATCGCCGTCGACAAGGCAATCCGTATAGGTCTCGCAGTCCGATCTCCAGAGTTTAAACTCCGTTCCTGCGGGAAGAGTTTCCTTCGTTCCCGTAGGCTTTAACTCTGCTGCATTCATGGTTATATCCTCTGTCTCCCCAAGATACTCGGCCTCGAGCTCGATCGATGACTTAAGTGTAAGATCACTTGTGATGGTTATATAGTCTGTTTCCGGAACAGGCTCTCCATCATCTGATATGTGGTAGAATCTGGTCCCGTAAACCGAGCTTATGGTATCGCACCTTTGTCCCATCTCAAAATAAGAAGGGTCGAAAAGCGCCGCTCCCCAGCCTGCCATTTCATCATCTTCCACCGAAACGAGGATACCGTTTCCGCTAAGTTCGTCAACCTTCTTAACTCCGCCGTCCGAAAGAGAATATACTATAAGGGTCTCCCAGTCATTGTCTCCGGTGGTATCAACATATATATAATATTTCCCGTTCTTGTCGCAAACGAGATATAATATGTAATCCCAGCTGTATCCCGCTGCGCCTTCTTTATCCGTCAAGGACTTTCCGTTAAGGACTACATTAAGGCCTTCATAATTATATGTGTGAGTGTAACTGTCATATGAATCATAGTCATATTCGGGAGCGACCTGTATCCTGTCCTGCTTTCCGTCTCCGTCCACATCCACGCTCAAAACATCATACATGGGAAAACGCATCGCATATCCGTTCTCTGCCTTTCCAACCTTCCCGGTAAACAGATCCGCATCCTCGTCAAAGGATATTGTAACCTGCTGTGCACCGTAAGCATACGCCGCAAGCTCATAGGGATTAAATACAAATGTGACTCCGTAAGGCTCGATAAACCAGTTAAATTGGTAATCACTGTTATCCCCGTACTTGCTGAACGTTGTCTCAAGATCTTCAAACCATTCTATATCTGCAGAATAGTTTTCATCAAGCTTTTTGATAAGGACTTTCTTCAGTTCTTCCTCATCCTTTATGATATCGGAAAGCTTATACTCCTTTCCTGTTTTCGGATCATAATTGTATCCGCCGGTCCCCGTGTAACCATGAGCACCGCCCTGGAAAGAATCTGCTACTACAGCATAGGAAAAGACATCCTCATCCGCCCTTCGTACGTAACAATAGGAGTTATCCCAGAAGCCTTCATCCGAACCCCAGGTCTCGTTGAATTCAGCGGCATATTCCAGGCTTTCCTCCATCTCCTCTCTCAAAGATCTGTCGAGGTCGTCGTTCCTTTTCTTAAGCACCTTCTCGAGCTCCGGATATTTCTCTGCCATATTGCCCGCGGATATCAGATCGTAGTTACTTATAAAGAGCATCCCGTTATCATCTCTCTCATCAAGCGCATTTCTCGAGATATAGGGGATAAAAGGCTCTTTTTCATCAACTGCGCCTTCCTGCACAGCCTCCTTCTCATCTTCTTTTTCATCAGTCTTATCATCGGGGGCTGCTTCTTTATCTTCCTTATCGCCATCCTCCATAAGATCGGAGACCTCCCCGTCCATTCCGGGAAGCTTCGTAGGCTCCGACGTTGCCCCGGCGCATCCGGCAAGCAGCATGGAAGCCGATATCAAAACGGCGAGTATCATACTTATCCTTTTACTTTTCATATTAATTCCCTCTTTCTCTTCGATTGCCCTATTATAAATCAACTTCCCTTTTTATTCAAGGACGCAGCGCCTGCGGCAATCATTTTCTTTGTCCGGCGATAGACCCACACAAGCACTATCGTCCCTATCATACTGTACATAAGAAATACCGTGTTGTTATGAGTTACATCAGTCTTTGCCTTCAAAACAAACATAGGCAATCTCTGAAGAATGTAAAACGGAAACAGATTTTCCCCGAGATATGCAAGAATACTGTTCCCAACCTTAACCTTCATCGTAAAAAGAACAACAAGAAAGGCGAAGGCCAGAGACATCACCTCATATATCACTACATTTACCAGATGCATTCTCGTAACGAAACAAATCGCCACAGCAGCAATAAATAAGACAATATATACAGCATTATTACCAAGCACCTTATCAATGCGCTCTTTATACATAGCCCAAAGCATTCCAAAGACATATGCAAATACCGTGTTATACCAGCAATCCTGTTTAAACTGCATCATGATGAGCACATATCCGGAAACGAGGATCACCATCATCAGCAAAAAAATTGCATTATTATTTTTAAACAGCTTCCATGAAATAAATGTAAAAAGATACAAAAAGAATATTGCAAAGATGTACCAGTTACTGTTTCCGACACTGTCCCATGCAACGAGAGACAATGCCAGCCTTTTGATCGGAAGGACTCGTCCAACAAGCATTTCGACCACGTAAAAGATAAGGACTATGACATCGAATTCAAGGACAAGATGTCCCAGCCTTTTCTTAACAAATCCCTCCATATAGTTTTCTCTGTTTAATATGGAATAAACGACTCCGTAACCCGAATAGAATAAAAACATCACTACGATAAGCTGTCCCAGAGCATGATCCAGTTTCAGCATCGCTCTGTCCAGATCCTCGAATTCATCCAAATACGAGGTTATATGTCTGAAAAAAACAAACATGATAAAGATACCCTTAACGGCATTTGTATCATCCACGGAAAGATAATCCTTATTACCGCTCATAAGGCAGGGCTTTATATTATATATCGTGACAAGAAATAATATCAGCAAAAACACATTCATAATAATCCATTTAACCACAAAACCTCCGATATTTCCACTTTTACATCCCCAAAGCTCCGAAAAAGCTCCGAAAAAGCTCCGAAAAATGTTATAATAAATATGGATTCTATAAACATCGAGAACAGCACCTTAGAAATAAAAGCAGGGGCAGCCGGAGCAAATGCATCATCCGGGTCGACCGGTATATATGCTTCTAACAACCTCACGGTTACCGGTGCTCAAAGTTCGATTTCAGTAACATCAGGAGCATGGGGAATTCTCTGCGATAATGGGAATGCCGTGTTTGAAAACGGAACACTCACTGTCAATTCGTTAAATGAAGCTATAAAAGCTAAGAATATCACCATAAATGGCAACAGCAAGATCACTGCTTCTACTACCGCAGCAAACAAAAATGCAATCTATATAAGTGATAATACCGGCAGGCTTACCTTCGGATTTACAAATCCCGGCTTTATACAGGCATCTTCTTACGGACACTCAACCGTAGCTTCCGATGCAGCATTCGGAACAGCAAATCTGATAACGGGAAGCAGAAACTATTTCAATTCTACGGGATTAATCGCAGTAAACGGTTCAAATCTAAAATCTTTGGCAGGCGAAAAGATACATGAAGGTTTCACCATTAATCTGTCCGATGTAGAAAACGGAACACTTGCAGTCAATAAGACAAGCGGCAACCCCGGAGATGAGATCATCGTAACCCCTACTCCAAATACAGGCTATGTTGTATCCAGAGTAACCTATACCAATTCTTCCGACACATCCGGACCTCAAGAGATAATTGCAGATGCTAACGGGCAATACAGATTTATCATAAATGCAAGCGCGCCCTATACCGTTTCCGCCACATTCATCGAGAAAACAGAGAATGTTTCATACATAAATGAACAAGGCACGACCAGAGTTGCCAATAACGCGATATTCCTATCAAAAGGCGGTGATCTTTCCGGATCTGCATACTATGTTGAAGGAAATATCACTTTAACTCAGGGTATCAATTTTACAAACACCAGTCCTACCATACTTATTTTAAAGAAAGGCTCTCACCTTACTGTTAATAACGCAACCGGGAACGGTATAAGCTCAAGCGGTAATCTTAAGATATTTATAACATCTGACTCTTCTTTCTCTGATTGGGGAAGCCTGACCATAAACAGCACGGGCGGGAAGGGAATTAATAATACTACCGGAACCTTCACGCTTGCAGGCGGAAATATAAACATAACCGCCTCAGATGATGC
>DMCJ01000135.1 GCA_003446735.1 Lachnospiraceae bacterium
TCTCTGAAAATGATATTGGAATGCTTGCCCATGAGTTCAACGGTAAGTATCTTCTGTTTCATATCCCCCATCTCATCAAGATGTGAAACCGTAATATCGACGCACCTCTCAAGTCCGGGCTGCGTTATCGAATCGATCACGCCTCCGCCAAGATGCTTCCTTAAGACCATGCAAAAAAGCGGCGCGGTCATCGGATTTTCCTTTTTCTCATTCGTGATACATATAAGCGGGACCGAAGCATTTGCGCTTATCATAAGCAAAAAAGTCTCGCCGTCTTTTTTTACGCCAAGATAAAGCTCATCCTTTTCGGGCTGTGCTATCTTTGATATCCTTCCGCCCGAGAGCTTTTTGTTTAATTCATCCGTTATGGCATGTACCGCTATCCCGTCAAAAGCCATTTTTATCCTCTCATCTTCAAATATCATCATGAAAGCCGCGGCTATTGCCACGGCCCGCTCGATATCGTAAGTTTATGTTTCACATATTTCACGCTAAAGCTCTTTACTCTCTGGTCTTAGCGCCCATTTCCTTTAGATTTTTCTTTCGTTCATACATCATGCCGTCCGCTCTTTCAAAGAGATCACCAAGCGACATATCCTGCTTTTCAAAGACAGCATATCCTATCGAAACGACAACCGCATTATCGTTTATGTTTTCTTCTGTTTTTTTATTGAACGCTTCGATGACCTCCATCATGGAATCAAATCCATTATCCTGAAGGATCACAACAAATTCGTCGCCACCTATCCTGAATACAGCTCCCTGCTTGAAATATTCACATATCATTTTGCAGGCATCTTTGATCAGCCGGTCACCGGCCGCATGTCCCTGGGTATCATTGACATATTTAAGCCCGTTTATATCACAGATCACTATTCCAAGTTTTTCGGTCTCTCCCCGATCGATCTTCTCATTGATCGTCACTTCGTTTTCGATATATGCATACTTGTTCCTTACACCGGTAAGAGAATCGGTATTTGCCTTGTGCTTAAAGCTTCTGCTGGTTTCTTTTTCTTCTTCAAGCATCTGTTTCAAGTACTTTCTAAGCTGCAAAAGAAGTACCACGGCAAGCGTCAATACGGATACAAAAGTAAATACGATCTGGATCCTGCCGGTTATAAGATTCCTCTGACTTATATTCCTGATCCTGTCCCGGATCACGCTCTCTCTGATAAGGACAGCCATTTCCCAGCCGGTTTCCTTTATGGGAACGTAGCACAAAGTCTCTTCCGCCTCGCCCGAATAAAATGTAACACTTCCGTCTGTCCCGTTTTCAAAATTCTTCCGGTTTTCATCAAGAACTTCTTCGGAAACTATTCCGCAAAGCGCATCAAAAAAATTATTCTTCTTAATGATCGGTCCCAGTTCTGTCCCGGACAGATTTCCTCCGTTTTGAGCATACAGTACATAATTTGTTTTGCCCTGATCATCAAATGCCAGAAGGTCAACGATCTCATTTATATCAAGCTGTACAAAACAGGCTTTAAAATCTTTCCCCATGAGTTTAAGATCCGGAGTCGGGATCGCAAGACAGAGCTGCTTGGATGAACCGTAAACCGAAACCGTGCTGATGACTCTGTCATTATCCTTTACTTCTTCCAAAAAGGCATGACGGCTTCTGCCCATATAAGTCGTATATTGGGTATATACGATGTCATCTTCATCAACTAAGGCAAATCTGTTAAGACCAAGGAGTGATTTTACAACGCCTAAATTTTCGCGAAGCTCATCCTGTGAAGTAATGCCTTCCGCATCTATGAAATCAACAGCCTTTACCATGTGGTCAAAGTTACTGCTGATAAGGTTTGATATCGCTCTCGCACGACGATCGGCCATTTCCTCAAGATAAAAAACACTCACCTCGGAAATCGCATCATCCGTTGCTATACCGGTCTTGTGCGATGACCATAATGTATTTGCCGTAAGCATGAGCAATACTGCCAGGCTGCCGATGACCGCGGTTAAAACTATGGTCTTATTCGTGATCTGCTTATTCTGTCTCATATTATGTCCCCATACAACAGCTCAAGCATCGGGGCCGCATCTTCCTGATATATTACCGTTGTTGCCTCATCTATCTTTTCCGGGAAGAGCTCTCCGGGTTTTTCCCCGTCAGCTATCTTTACCGCGATCTGTATCGTATCAAATCCTATCGAATAACAATCCTGCACTCCGAGGCAATAGATCACACCGTCATTTAAATATCTTAAAGCTTCCTCGTCATGATCCATGCCAACGATCACTGCATCGCTTCCCTTTTCCGTGATCGCCCTTGCGGCACCTACCGGATTACTCATGTTACAGCAGACTATACCGTTAAGATCCGGATTGTCTTTTAATATCTTAAGAGTAAGGTCATAAGCAAGGTCAACGGAGTCCATATCGTATTCCGTAGCTACGATCTGCATATCAGAGTACTTATCGATAGTATCCTTTGCCCCTCTTGCTCTGTCTTCATGACAGGGTGCTCCGACACTTCCTACCAGTATGGCGACCTTTCCTTTATAGTCCAGTTTTTTACAAAGAGCTTCCGTCAGATTTGCTCCGTCCTGATAATTATGCGTATTGCCTACATAAGCGATCCTTTTACATCCATCTGCCGCATCGGAGCTTGAAAATGTCATGACTTTTGTTCCGCCAAGGACCATCTCATCAAGGATCGGAGAAATGACGTCTTCATCGGCAACATCAACGCCTATAACATCATAGTTTTGTTTTTGCGCTTCATAAAGTCTCCCTGTCTGATCATCGGCAGAAGCACCTTCCGGCGCCATATATTCATACGTTATCGTTATCCCCTTATCAAGGAACTGTCTCTGCGCTTCTTCCATGCCCAGAGCAACGGCATCCCACCAGGGATGAACAGTCTTATAAGTAAAATAGAAGTTATAGTGATCTTTCTTCGGCTTATAAGAATCCAGCTCATGCTCAAAATCTACCGCACCGCTCACATTCTCTGCCGCTTGATCATCAGTCTCCCTCGCAGATACGCTTCCGGCCGCCCCATCATTTGAAGACGACGCGCAGGCCGAAAAAATAAGCGCGGCCGCCATTAAGGTCATCATAATTTTTGTCTTAAGATATTTATGCATACAACAACCTCTGTGTACTACGCTTTTAAACATATACATATATTAACGGAAGATCAGCTTGCTTCCCTTTACCTTTTTACTCTCATATACACCGCTGTCTGCCAGCTTATAGATATCTTCGAATGACCGCTTCTTGCCTTCCGTATAGAAAGCGGCTCCTGCACTGACACATACTTCCCTGTCCTTAAGCTCCGGTATATCAAGCCCGGCGATCTTCTTAAATACACGATCCATCACGGCCTTTCCGGCTTCTTTATCGGTCAGGTGCATAACATATACGGCATATTCATCTCCGCCCAGACGAAAGATGATATCCTCATCGCGGAAGGTTGTTTTTAATACATCCGCGATCCCTCGGATCACCTTGTCACCGACAGAATGACCCAGGTTGTCATTTATATCCTTAAACCTGTCAACATCCATGATGCAGAGCATTCCCGCCTTGTCGTTTGCCATGGCATCTGTCACTCTTCTTTCGCCGCTGCCGCGGTTTAAAATGCCCGTCATTATATCGGTGCTGGCAAGGATCTCAAGATTCTCCCTTTCCTTTGCCGAAGCCACAATATCGTCAACGTTTTTAAAACCGGCCAGAATATCACTACCCTGAATATTGGCGTTTATCATAATATAAGTGAACTGATAATAGTGTACCTCACCGTTATCCATGACCCTGTAACTGGAAACATACTCCGAACTATCCGAAAGCTTCTTTTTGACAGTGTCTAAGGAGATGGCTTCATACATCCACTCCTGATCCTCGAAATACACGCGGTCCTTGACATATTGTTTATAGAGCACATCATAGGGATAGATCTTTTCGCCCGCGCCCTCCATACCTTTTGTAACATAGCCGTCCAGCTTTAATATCACCACATCACCGGTCCGGGGATTGATCTTGAAAATATTATAATAATCGCGGCTTAAAGTCTCCACGATATCAAGCTGTTCTCTTAAATAGCGCTTATCGGAAATATGCTTACGGATCGATCTGTCTATATCCCTGAATGCGAGAATAAAATTATCCGTCTCCCCGGGCTGTCCAGCAAGCGCAAAAGCCATCTGATGATAGGACATATTACCGTCATCGGCCAGACGCATATAATCCACAGTAAACATGTCACCGTTTTTGATCCTGGAAAAGATAACTTCCAGTTTCACATCACGCTGGATATTCTCAACACTGCTTACCACGCAGCGATCCACATATTCCTCTATATACCGGTCGTAATTGTCAAATCTAAGTCCAAGCTCCACCGCATCATGATTGGTATTCTCTCCCGTCGAGCGATACAGATACATCTTCTTTGTCGCCGCGTTTATGACCCAGATCGTATGATACTCTTTCCCAATCCCGGTAATGATACCCGTCAGACGCCGTATGCGCGCATTAAAATCCTCAACCAGTGCGCGCTGCTCTTCCGGATATTCCGAAGAATCGATCAGTTCATTTTCTCTTATAACCAACTCCGATTGCATTTTTCCTCCCCGCATCAAAATCCCATTTATGCAAACTGTCAGTATATATCGTTATTTTACACCATTTTATGCATATAAGGCAACACCTTCATCACACCCTTATTTACAAAAAAGAATGTACCGGTGCGGCAATTTATTTTAGCTGAAGGTAAGCTTCAAGTTCTTCATCCGTAAGCCTTAAATACTGCGTTACCGTCGTTTCATCAGTTATGACAAGTCTTCCGTTTATGTAGGTGTACGGAAATCCGTTATTTCTTTCCGTATCATCACGCAAATAGAAATTCTGTTTATCAAAAACGTATTCGGTTTTCTCACCGTCAAGTTCAAAATACGCCGTACCGTCTTCATTTGCGACAAGATATCCCCTCTTTCCCTCGTCATTAAGTTCCTGCACTTCTTCAAGCGTCTTAACATCTTTGGCTATCGCGACACGCTTATAATATCCGGCCACCTCTTTATCCTGCCCGACAAATACTCCCCGGTCATCCGTGGCAGGATGATA
>DMCJ01000103.1 GCA_003446735.1 Lachnospiraceae bacterium
CCGGAGGAGTGCTTCGTTAACAATACCAACATCTTCTTAAACTTAACAAGTGCGGTAAAGGATATGAAATTAAACTGCCGCATCTTATCGATAGGATCTTCCGAGGAATACGGAAATGTTGATAAGAGCATGCTTCCTTTAAGGGAAGACATGTCGCTTACGCCGGTAAGTCCTTATGCGGTTGCCCGCGTTTCCCAGGAGATGCTTTCAAGGGTATTTGTTGACAGTTATAAGCAGAACATCATCTTAACAAGATCGTTCAATCATATCGGACCCTGGCAGGATGACAGATTCGTTGTTCCGAGCTTCCTTAAGAGGATAATGGATATCAAAGCCTCGGGAGCAAAGAGCGGGACGATCGAGACAGGTGATACTACGATAATCAGGGACTTCGTGGATGTAAGAGATGTTGTCAAAGCTTATTATCTCTTACTTACAAAAGGGACTCCCGGTGAGATCTATAACATCTGTTCCGGAAGAGGCATAGCACTTTCCGACATCATAGTCGAGATGGCAGATCTTGTGGGAGTGGAAGTTAAGACGAAGGTCAATCCCGAATTTGTAAGACCCAATGATAACAGGGTCATAATCGGATCCTACGAAAAGATAAACAAGGAGCTCGGATGGGAGCCTGTCATGGACCTGAGGACCACCTTATCCGACATGTTAAAAGAAAGGGAATCGCGTTAACATATCATTATGACAAAGAGCGAAAAAGCCGAAAAAAAGCTTAATCTTAAATACTACGGAGGAGAGGATCTCTACAGCGACGGTGAGATAGAGGACAAGTTTCTGGATATAGCAAAGAATCACACCGAAGAAGAGCTTAACAGAGTGATCGCTTCCGAAAAGGACTGGGGGATCCTGTATCATTTTTCCCCGATCAGAAGGAATATAATTTCCTGGTTTCCCATGAAAGAGGATGCAAAAGTACTTGAGATCGGTTCGGGATGCGGAGCGATCACGGGAGCTTTGTGCGAATCTGCAAAGAGCGTTACCTGCGTAGACCTTTCAAAGAAGAGAAGTTTAATAAATGCATACAGGAATGATCAATATGATAATTTCGAGATCCTGGTCGGAAACTTCAAGGACATAGAGCCTAATCTTAAGGAAGAGGAATATGATTATATAACGCTCATCGGCGTCTTCGAATACGGCGAGGCTTATATAGGCGGCGATACTCCCTATAAGGATTTCCTTAATATCATAAAAAAGCATTTAAAGAAAGACGGAGAGCTTATCATAGCCATCGAGAACAGGTTCGGCTTTAAATATTTTGCGGGCTGCAGAGAGGACCATATCGGGACTTTCTTTGAGGGCTTAAACGGCTATCCCGCGTCAGACGGCGTAAAGACATTTGATAAGGACGAACTCACGAAGCTTTTTGAAGAATGCGGATTTGATGATGTTGATTTCTACTATCCCTATCCCGATTACAAGCTTCCGATGGTCATCTATTCCGATGACTTCCTTCCGAAAGAAGGAGAGCTTCGAAAGAATCATGTAAACTATGACAGGGACAGGCTCGGCCTATTTAACGACGATAAGGTGCTTGATGATATCATAAGGCAGAATATGTTCCCTGCTTTTTCCAATTCGTTCCTTACGATACTCCGGAGAAAATGATGAAGATCATATACAGTAAATTTTCAAACGACAGATGTGATGAATTTAATATAAGGACGGACATCCTTTTAGATGAGAACGGAAATAAATATATAGACAAATCTCCCGTTTCATATGAAGGCAATCTCCATATAACCGCTCTTTACAAGGCCGAGGCAGGTCTTAAAGAGGTCTATAAAGATACGCCTTTTGTTCCGAATAAGATCGTTAATGTCGAAGGAAGAGATCTCTTTGAATTTGTAGAAGGAAAGAACTTTGAAAACGAGCTTGACGACCTTCTTCATGAAGGAAAGACAGATGAGCTTGAAGAAAAACTGATCGCATATATGGAGACAGTCTTAAAGGCTCATAATGATATCGATTTTGAGGTTACGGATAAATTCCGCGAGATCTTCGGCGATGTGCCCATGGAGCTTTCTTTTATTCAAAGCGCAAAGTCCGCAAAGATCACCGATATCGATATGGTCCCTGCCAACATAATCGGTAATACGATAATCGATTATGAATGGACTTTTACCTTCCCCATCCCTGCGGATTTCGTTATCTACAGGATCATTCATTATTACATGGAAGGTGCTGCCGAAAGACATGTTTTAAGAGACAGGGATCTTTATAAAAAGATGGGTATCACGGCTCCCGAGATCCTTGTTTTTCAGGATATGGAAGCCAATTTCCAGAAATATATAACAAAAGATCATGAGCCCTTGTGGAAACTTCACGAATCCCTTGTTCAGCCCGAATATATCATATCGGATATGGTAAGGAGTGATACGTTTGCGGGATCTGTAGTTATCGACGGAAACGAGACGGATTCTTTAAGAGGCATTCCCGATGAGAAGGGTGATCTTGAATTTGAGATATCCATACCCGGGAACGCAAAAGAGATAAAGATAAGATTGGGCGATCGGGGCTGCATCGTTTTCTTAAAGAGTTTAAGGATATACGGCGGCAATAAATATTATACTCCCGAATTCGGATCCAATGCCAAGACAGTGGTTTCGGATATCTATCTGTTCGGTGCGGGCGAGCCTCATTTTACGGTAGAGGATATTAAAGACGGCTACGACAGCTTAAAGATCAAATTCTCCGTCGTTACCGATAATGATTCTTCCTGTATCTATAATTACCTGATAAAAGGCGGATTTGTTAACGGCGACAGAAGAGATTATGACGAGCTTGAGAAGCACTATATCGCCGCGATCGAATTAAAGAACATAGCCGAATACGACAGACGTACACTCGGCAAGCAGGCAAGCCGCATGGCAGCAGAGCTTGATGCGATCTACAGAAATCCTTTCTATAAGGCGACAAAGCCTTTCAGGGAATTATATAAGACATATAAATATATTACCTGCGGGACTGCCAAAAAGCAGATAAAGAAAGAGATGCGAAAGCATTCCGGGGAGATAACCGATAAGAAGGCTTATTATGAGGAAGCGGTCGTAAGGAAAAGACGTGAGCATGTGGGCGAGAAATTTGACCGCATGTGCAGCGCAGAGACAATAGCAAAAGAGAGAGAAGAATTAAAAGATTCGGATATCGTCATCTCTGTTTTAGTCCCCGTATATAACACTCCCGAGGATTTCTTAAGGGAGATGATAGAGTCCGTCTTATCGCAGTCATATGACAGGCTTACCTTATGTATCGCTGACGGAAGCGATAATAAGCATAAGGAAGTAGGCCGCATAATAAAGAGCTATATGTCTGTCGATGACAGGATAAGATATGTAAGGCTTGCTGAAAACAAAGGCATATCCGAAAATACGAACGCGGCTTTGGATCTTGCCGAGGGTAATTATATCGCCCTTCTCGATCATGACGATATCCTTCATCCCGAGGCATTTTATAACGTTGTAAAGAGGATAAACGAAACGGGAGCTGACTTCCTCTATTCGGATGAGGCGGTCTTCTACGATGATGATATGGAAAGACCTGTCTCCTATCATTTAAAGCCCGATTTTTCGCCTATATTCCTTCGCGGGATTAACTATATCTGTCACCTTTCCGTATTTTCAAGAAAGCTCCTTGATAAGGTCGGAAGGTTCAGAAAAGAATGCGACGGAAGTCAGGATTATGATCTTATACTCCGTCTTACATCAAAGGCAAATAGGGTTGAGCATATCGCGGAGACGCTGTATTTCTGGAGATCGCATCCGGGAAGCGTGGCGTCCGATCTTTCCGCCAAGCCTTATTGCATAGAGGCTGCAAAAAGAGCGCTCAGGGATCACCTTGAGGAAGCGGGTGAAAAGGGTGAAGTAACCGATTCCGATTTCCCTTCAGCTTACAGGATACGTTATGAGCTTTCCGAGAAGCCTCATGTTACGATCGTTATTCCCAACAAGGATCATTCGGAAGATCTTAAGCTCTGCCTTGATTCGATATTTGAAAGATCGACCTATGAGAATTTCGATGTGGAGATAGTGGAAAACGGAAGCGATGAGCCCGCCACTTTCGAAATGTACGAAGAATACAAAAAGAAATACGAGGGCCGTTTTAGCGTCATAACCTGGACAAGAGGCTTTAATTATGCGGCGATAAATAATTACGGCGTTAAAGAAGCAAAGGGTGAGTACGTCCTCCTCTTAAATAACGATACCGAGGTCATCACTCCCGAATGGATCGAAGAGATGCTCTATCTTGCCGTGAGAAAGGAAACCGGCTGTGTGGGAGCGCTCCTTTATTTCGGAGATGATACGGTGCAGCACGGCGGTGTCATCTTTGGTATCGGAGGATCCGCGGGTCATTCGCAAAAGAGCGTCAAAAGAGAGAACAACGGATATCTGGCGCGCCTTAGCGTGGCTCACGAAGTGGGCGGAAATACGGGTGCCTGCCTTATGATATCAAAGGCCAAATATGCGGAAATGGGCGGACTTGACGAAGACTTTGTAGTCGCATTTAATGACGTGGACTTTTGCTGCAGGCTGACCGAAAAGGGCTATGTAAATATGTTCACGCCGTTTGCAAAGCTCTATCATTATGAATCAAAGAGCAGGGGTTATGAGGAGACTCCCGAGAAGCTTGAGCGCTTTAACGGCGAAAGGGATCTTTTAAGACAGCGCCATGAAAAGCTCATAGTCAAAGGTGAGGATCCGTATTACAATCACCACCAGACGCTCGATCGGGAGGACTGTACACCCCGGGAGGATTATTCGGTATTCCTATGACCATCCTTCATTTTGTATTTGGAATAATATTTATATTTGAGCTGATCGCCATCCCCTGTATCTTTTCGGGAGCGTCGCTTACATTTACCGGTGTGGTATGGTTTTTTCTTTCCCTTTTCTTTACCTGGGGACTGATATTTTTTAAAAAGAAAAGATCGTTAAAGATAGAAAAGGCCGGGGCATTCCCTTTTGAAAAAGGCGCGGCTAAATATGCCGCACTGGCATTCTGCCTTATCTTTATCCAGCTTTTTATCGTAACGACATTAGAGCATCGTGACGATGACGATGCCTTTTATGTTGGAGCTGCGGTGACTTCGGCCGAGAGCGATACGATGTTTGTTTATTCTCCCTATACGGGAAATGAGACCGGCATATATCATGACCAGAACAGCGATTATGTTCTGTCACCCCTTCCTGTTTTGTGGGGATTTATAAGCCGCGTTACGGGAATACAGGGAGCTGTCTTATGCCATACCGTATTACCGCCGATACTGCTTGTTCTGGCATATTATACATACGCGCTTTTGGCGGGAAGACTCTTTATTGATAAAAAAGAAAAATGTAAATACATCTGGATGTTCTTATGTTTCGTATCGCTGTTTTACCTTTTCGGAAACTATTCATCCAGGATGGTCGGGACCTTCCTTTTATACAGGCTCTGGCAGGGAAAAGCGATACTTGCTGCGATACTTATCCCCGCCGTTTTTTATTTCTTTACGGGTTATTTAAGAGACGGGAATAAGAGTGATCTTGCCGGGATATATCTTACGATGGCAGCAGGTACTGTTGTCTCGTTTTCCTCGGTCATTATTCTTCCCGCACTGCTTTTACTTATAATACTGACCGGGCTTATCACGGATAGAGATATCAAAAAGGCGGTGGCCCTGGCTCCGGCGGTTCTGCCCGAAGTGATACTGGCGCTCATTTACATGGCTGTGTTAAGGGGGCGTTATGGAATATAATATAAAACTCCTTTTAGCATATACCGAAAACTTCGTGCCGGTCATCGCTTACATGTTATCGCTGATCCTGATCGTTATTCTGGAAAAAGACAGGATAAAAAAAGCCGTGACGGTATTTACCGCGATCGTTATACCCGTATTATTGTTAAATCCCATATTCGGGAGTATAATGGGAAAATACGGTGACGAAGTGCTTAAAAGAACGGTGCGCCTTTACTGGCTGATCCCGTCCACTTTTACATGTGCTTTCGCTGCGGTGTTACTGATTTCGTTCATCGCTGATCGTTATGAAAATGTTGGAAGTAATAAACCGGATACGGATGATAAGGGTAAAAGGATCCGGCATATCGATATGGAAGGGCTCTGCTTCTTGGTCATAGCGTTATTTACGATATTTTTCGGAGTGTCCGTATTTTCCGGAGAAGGATATAAAAGAGCAGACAACCTGCAAAAGGTTTCAAGACAGACCAGGATCACGGTCGATATGGTCCGTGAGGATGCGGCAAAAAGAGGTATTACAGATCCGGTCTGTGCCTTCCCTTTTCAGACAGCGCCTCAGGTAAGGCAGTATGACGGATCGCTGCGCCAGCTTTATGGCAGATTCCCTGACGGAACGAGCGAAGATGCGAAGCACGTCTACGAATGGATGTATAATTACCCCCGTCCCTTGGATAAGATGGGACCTGCGCTCTATGCGCTTGACTGTGATTATGTTGTGATCGAGGACGGCGTTGGCACGAGCGGAAGCTTTGGCGAAAAGGAAGTTACCGAAGTCGGATCATACGAAACCTATCATGTATATTATTTGGGAGATTGAGATATAAATGGAACTTATTAAAGACCTCTACAGGAACAGGAGGCTGATCCTTAAACTGTCGAAGAACGATTTTAAGACCCGCTATGCCGGTTCGTATCTGGGCATTGTCTGGGCCTTTGTTCAGCCTGTTGTGACCATCCTTGTTTACTGGTTCGTATTTGAAAAAGGATTAAAGAGTACTCCCTCTACATTAGAGGACGGTACCGCCATTCCTTTTGTACTTATGCTTACAAGCGGACTCGTTCCCTGGTTCTTCTTTTCGGAAGCGCTCAATAACGGAACAAATGCTCTTATCGAATACAAATACCTGGTGCAGAAAGTGGTATTTAAGATATCGGTCCTTCCGATAATAAAGATCATGTCGGCACTTTACGTTCACCTTTTCTTTGTCGTATTTACGATAATCTTATTTGCGGCATACGGACATATGCCCGACCTTTACAGCCTGCAGGTGATCTATTATTCATTCTGCATGTTTGTACTCGTCCTTGCGCTTTGTTATTCGACAAGTGCGATAGTCGTGTTCTTTAAGGACCTTACTCAGATAATAAATATCATCCTCCAGATCGGAATGTGGGCAACGCCGATATTATGGCAGCTTTCGATAATAACAAATCCGATACTTGTAATGGTGTTTAAGGTAAATCCCGTTTACTATATCGTCCAGGGTTACAGGGACGCGCTGATCTACAAGGTATGGTTCTGGCAGGAGTGGAAGATGACGCTCTGGTTCTGGTTCTGTGTCCTTATCCTCATGCTGATAGGAACAAAGGTATTTAAGAGACTTAAACCGCACTTCGCGGATGTGCTTTAAGAGTGGTGGAAGATGGAAGATAATATAGCGATCAGAGTTGATCATGTAAGTAAAGTTTATAAGTTATACAAGAAGCCCTCCGACAGGATGAGGGAGGCTTTCGGCTCGAAGAAGGTGCAGGTTACGGAGCACTTTGCCCTTGATGATGTTTCTTTTGAAGTAAAAAAGGG
>DMCJ01000211.1 GCA_003446735.1 Lachnospiraceae bacterium
ATCTCCAATACCGCAGAGTACGGCGATTATATCACCGGACCGAAGATCATCACCGAGGATACAAAGAAGGCTATGAAGAAGATCTTATCCGATATCCAGGATGGTACCTTCGCAAAAGACTTCTTACTTGATATGTCACCCGCATCCCGTCAGGTACACTTCAAGGCTCTTCGTAAGAAAGCAGCCGAGCATCCCGCTGAGAAGATCGGCGAGCAGGTACGCTCCCTCTACAGCTGGAACGGTGAAGATAAATTGATTAATAACTAGAGCGATATAATGAGGAGAGGTCATGCGCATAAGCTTGCTTATATGCGCATGACTTCGACGAATATACGTACTTCACGCGTAGCGCGACAGCGCGGAGTGTGATGTACGTAGGATTGCGAGAGCGAAGCGGAGCAATCCGTATATCGCTTGTACTGTGATATTACAGGATCGCGAGAGCGAAGCGGAGCGATCCGTGTATCGCTCGTAAATTATATATTTTTTACATTCAGGGGGAAAACAAAATGGAAGTTTTTAATCCCAACAGCGGTAAGAAAGGTCTTGTCGCAGGCGGCAAGAGTGAAGATCCCGAAGACATGATGCTTAAAGGCGGGTTTGATTCATTCTCATCTGATGATGATAAACTCCCCACAGGATTTTCGGAAGCAACGGATTATTCCACTGCCACACCCATAGCCACCAATGCATATTATGAAAAAATGCCCTTTTTAAAGCAGGTGATCTGTTCCGTAGTACCGCCAGCATATTATAAATACAAGGGTATAACCAAAGAGGGTTATGTATTCTTTGTCCGCATAGTATCCATCATCCTTCTTTTGATACTGGCACTGCTTGCCTATATCAAATATTCGGAGATCGGAGGAAAGGAAGGGATCTTGGATTCCTGGGTTCCCGATTTTACCGTTCAGGATGGTATGCTGTATTCGCTTGAAGACGGACTTACCGAATGGGAGGGAGATATATTCCCTTATTATCCCAAGGCATTTCCCCATATATACGCGAATGTAAATATCAAGGAATTTGAGGATATCGAAAACAACACGGATCTTAATATGGTCCTTGCGGATGCAAAACCCCAGGCAAATATTCAGAATCCTGCTTATTCCATGCTGATCTTATCAAGGACCAATTATATAAAAGTCGACGGTAAGGACTGGAAGATAGTAAGCTATACAGACCTTCCTTCGGCAAAATACGACAAGGCATGGATGTTAAACCGCTACGAGGAAAAATACAAGATATTTGCCATAATCGGAGTTCTTCTTTGCATAGTTGTTACATATCTGGTCATTTTCCTCGGATACAGACTGGTAGCGCTTGTTTATTCACTTATATGCATGCTCTTATGTCTTATCATGAGAAAGAAGCTTACGGAACTTAACCGTCTTAAATGTGCCGGTTATGCGATGGTACCGAGTTTTATTGTATCATCCATATATATTCTGATGCCTTCGGGTATCGTTTCGGCCGGAGGATTTACATATGCCATGATAGGCAGTGCGATCCTGCCGATCGTTATCATGCTATTTGCCATACCTAATATGGAGTGATAAAGGGAGGATATGTCATGGGAATGACTATGACTCAGAAGATCCTTGCGCATGCCGCAGGTCTTGATAAAGTAGAGGCAGGTCAGCTTATCGAAGCTAACCTTGATCTCGTTTTGGGAAATGATATCACAAGCCCCGTTGCCATTAAGGAAATGGACAAGATGAAGACAGACGGCGTTTTTGATAAGGATAAGATCGCCCTTGTTCCCGATCATTTTGTGCCCAATAAGGATATCAAATCGGCCGAGCACTGCAAATGTGTTCGTGAATTTGCCTTAAAGCACGATATCACCAATTATTTTGAGGTCGGTGAGATGGGTATAGAGCATGCGCTCTTACCCGAAAAAGGACTTACCGTTCCCGGTGATGTCATAATAGGAGCAGATTCTCATACCTGTACTTACGGAGCATTAGGTGCGTTTTCCACAGGTGTCGGAAGTACCGATATGGCTGCCGGTATGGCTACAGGAAAGGCTTGGTTTAAGGTTCCCGGAGCTATCCGTTTTAATCTTACCGGAAAGCTTAACAAATGGGTGAGCGGCAAGGATGTCATTCTTCATATCATAGGTATGATCGGAGTTGACGGAGCACTGTATAAATCCATGGAATTTACCGGAGACGGCGTTAAAGAGCTTTCCATGGACGACAGATTCACGATCGCTAACATGGCTATTGAAGCAGGCGGAAAGAACGGTATCTTCCCCGTTGATGATAAGACGATCGAATATTTAAAAGAACACGCAACACGTGAATATACTGTATATGAAGCAGATGAAGATGCGGTTTATGAAGAGGAATATACCATTGATCTTTCCTCATTAAAGCCCACAGTAGCATTCCCTCATCTGCCTGAGAATACAAAGACAATAGATGAAGTCGGTGATATACGTATCGATCAGGTCGTTATAGGATCCTGTACGAACGGACGTATCGACGATCTTCGTATTGCAGCAAAAGTCTTAAACGGAAGGCATATAGCAAAGGGTATGAGGGCGATCATCATCCCCGCAACCCAGAAGATATATTTGCAGGCAATGGAAGAAGGACTCTTAAAGACCTTTATCGAAGCCGGATGTGTTGTTTCAACGCCCACATGCGGTCCGTGCTTAGGCGGTTATATGGGAATCCTCGCCGAGGGTGAGAGATGCGTATCTACCACTAACCGTAACTTCGTAGGACGTATGGGACATGTTGATTCCGAGATCTATCTCGCAAGTCCCGCTGTAGCCGCTGCAAGTGCCGTAACGGGTAAGATAAGCTGCCCGTGTGAGCTTGAATCTTAAGGAGAAATCATGGAAAACGCCAAGGGAAAAGCAATAAAATACGGAGATAATGTCGATACCGACGTTATCATTCCCGCTCGTTATTTAAATTCTTCCGATCCCGCAGAGCTTGCAAAGCACTGCATGGAAGATATCGACAAGGACTTTGTGAACAGGGTTAATAAAGGCGATATAATCGTTGCCGATAAGAATTTCGGCTGCGGTTCTTCAAGAGAGCATGCGCCCATCGCCATTAAGGCAAGCGGGATAAGCTGTGTCATCGCCGAGACCTTTGCCCGTATATTTTACAGGAATTCCATTAATATAGGACTTCCGATAATAGAGTGCGAAGAAGCTTCGAAGGATATAGATGATGGCGATGAGCTTGAGATCGATTTCGGCAGCGGAGTTATCACAAACGTTACAAAGAATAAGACATATCAGGGTCAGTCGTTCCCCGAATTTATGCAAAGGATCATAGATGCAGAGGGACTTGTAAATTATATTAATAATAAATAATGAATATCGATCAGTTCTTTAAGGACCTTGACGGTCTGTTTAATAAAGGGACATCTCCCGAGGATATCGAGGCTTTTCTTGTAAAGAGTTTAAACGAAGCAAAAGATGAGCCTGATTACGGTGCCTATGCTTCCATAGGCAATGAAATGATCGGTTTTTACAGAAGCGTATCCGAGTTTGATAAGTGTTTTAACATCTGCGAAGATACGCTTATGCTTTTGGAAGAGCTCGATCTTGCCGAAAGCGAGCATTTTGCGACAACGCTCCTTAATGTGGCTACTGCTTACAGACAGGCCGGAAGGCTGGAAGATTCACTCGGATATTACGCAAGGGCGCTCCAGATCTATGAAAGGCTCCTTGATCCCGGAGATTACAGATTTTCGGGCCTTTACAATAACATATCCATATTGCTCGAAAAGCTTAATGATAATGAAAAGGCCGAAGCATTTTCGACAAAGGCTCTCGAACTTATAGATGCTCTTGATGATCATGAAGCGGAAAAAGCGGGAGCAAGGGTAAATCTGGCGCTCCTTAAGATAAAGCAGGACGATCTTGAAAAAGGAGATGCGCTCTTAAATGAGGCTTTGGAACTTTATGAAAAGATAAACGGGGAGATAACGGACGAACATTATTCGGCGGCTCTTGCCGGACTTGCCGAGCTCTCCTATAAAAAGGGCGATAAGGAAAAAGCTTTATCCTTATATGAGAAGGCCGCGGATGAGGTCAAAAGTCATTACGGGATGTCGGATTCATATAAGATGCTTAAGGCAAATGCCGAAATGATAAGAAATGAGATCGGATAAACATAAGGAACACTGATGCAAAGACATTTGTGTTCCGTTTTTTATATCATCGGAGGTGTGTATGAAGGGACTTAAATTATGCGAAAGCTATTTTAAAGAATATGAGGCTGGATTAAAAGATATCCTTAAGGATGATTATAAATATGTTTCGGTCGGCCTTTGCGGACAGGGAAGTGAATGCTTTGGTTTTGACGACGAGCTTTCCGCCGATCATGATTTCGGCCCGGGTTTCTGTATCTTTTTGGGCGATGAGATGTATGAAAAATATGCGGAAGCATTAAATAAGTATTATGAATCGCTGCCCAAAGCATATATGGGTTATGAAAGGATCACATCGGCTCACGGCGACGGAAGAGTCGGAGTCATACGTACCGAGGATTTTTATTATAAGAATCTTGGGATAGATGTTGGCCCGATCTCAAACCTCCAGTGGTACGGCCTTTCAGAAGAACGTCTTGCAATGGTCACTAACGGTGAGATATTTCACGAAGGCGATGATGAATTCATGCAGATGAGAAAGAGACTTTCATTCTTCCCGGAGGATGTCTTTTTAAAGAAGCTGTCATCGCGATTTGCGGCCATTTCCCAATCCGGTCAATACAATTACAAAAGATGTTTTGTACGTAACGACATGGTTTCGTCTTATTTTGCGCTTTCGCTTTTCATGCAGAATGTGATCTCATCGATATATCTTCTTCGCGGTAGATATATGCCTTTTTATAAATGGTCATTTTTTGGTCTTAAAGAGCTTAAAGATACGGAAAATTACATAAGGATCTTAAATGCACTTTCACGCTCACGTAACGGAAAAGCCGAGATAGCGGATAATTCCGGAGGAACTGTCATAACCAGGAAGTATGATGTAACGCTTCTTATCGATGCGATCTGCGGCGAATTGTCAAAAGAGTGCGTAAAGCTCGGCCTTTTAAGTGAGGATGTTTCATATCTCGAAGATGCGGTCCTTCCGCTTTCTTCGCGTATCAAGGACGATCTTATATTCAAACTCCCTCTTGAAACATATGTTCGATTATGGTAGAATAAATCCTGATGAATAAAGCTACGGGTATCTATCTGTCCATATCGGTTGTTGTACTTTTTATCTGTGCAGGCCTTATTGCGTATCCTGCTTTTAATGTAAATGACGCAGATGACCTTCATGTTGTTGTTACGGTTTCCGATAAGGTCGTACTTGATGAGCTTCTTTCATCTGATATTCAAAAGAAAATAGAGACACCTGACGGGTATAATGTTATATACATAAGGAACGGCTCTGTCTGTGTCACTGAAGCTGACTGTAAGAATCATATCTGTGTTAATTCCGGTTTTATAGATAAAAAAGGCCAGGTCATTGCCTGTATCCCGCACAGATTGCTTGTTACGATCGAAGACGGAGGTGAGCAGTGAAACGTCATTTTGATGTAAGGCTGATCACGGCTTGCGGCTTGCTCTTAGCGCTTTCGATGATCTTTTCGTATATTGAAGCGATGCTTCCTTTGATCCCCACCATTCCCGGGATAAAGCTCGGACTTGCCAACGGACTTATCCTTATAGTTTTATTTTGCTTTGGATTCAGGGAAGCTTTTATGATCCAGATTTCCAGGATCTTACTTTGTGCTTTATTGTTCGGGTCGCTTATTTCTTTTGTTTATTCATTGTGCGGCGGAATAATAAGCCTTGTGTTGATGTATCTCTTGAATAAGACAGGTCTGTTTCGCGGGATCGCTATAGGGATTTCAGGCGGCGTGGTCCACAATGTAGTACAGATCATAGTCGCATACTTTTTCATAAAAAGCGGCGCGATCTTTTTCTACCTTCCGATCCTGATAATTTCCGGCATTATATTCGGAGGTATTACCGGATCGCTTTCGCAGGCCTTGTATCCCAGAGTGGATAGTATTTTCAACAGGACCGACCCGAAATGATAGTTTGTCAAGTAAAAAAACTTGACAAAAAGACAATTGAGATGAAGAGGATAAATCATGATAGCGTATTTAAACGGTGAAGTAACTGAAATAAGCGAGGACGGTATCGTTCTTGAGGTTAATGACATAGGCTATAATATAAGGATGGCGGATCCATTCAGGTATAAGGTCGGATTTTACGGCCGGATATACACATACACCTATGTAAAAGAGGATGCTTTTCTTCTTTACGGCTTTGCGGATAAGGATGAGCTGGATCTGTTTAAGAAGCTTATTTCCGTAAGTGGCATAGGCCCTAAGGGGGCCCTCGGTATCCTTTCGTCGATGAGTGTTCCTGATATCTATTTTGCTATTGTATCGGAGGACGTCAAAGCTATCTCGGCAGCCCCCGGAGTCGGAAAGAAGAGTGCCGAGCGTGTTATCTTAGAACTTAAAGATAAGGTTAAGACCGAAGAATTAAAGGGCGCGGACATTTCGCTTTTATCTTCATCTTCAGATGCCGATGGCTCGCAAGACGGCCGTGAAACCATACGCAAAGAAACAGTGGAAGCCTTGACCGCCCTTGGCTACGGCGTCTCAGAGGCATCAAAAGCGGTCTCTAAAGTCGAGATTACCGCCGAAGATACCACCGAAGATATTTTGAAAAAATCACTTAAATATCTGTTTTAATATCAAAAGGATCAGGATCTTATAACAATGCAAAAAAGAACTATAAGTACGGACAAGACAATTGAAGACGAAAGGATAGAGGGGTCGCTCCGTCCGCAGAGGATGGAGGATTATATCGGGCAGTCGAAGGCTAAAGAGACTCTTGATATCTACATTAAGGCGGCGAAGAAGCGCGATGATGCGCTCGACCACATCCTCTTTTACGGTCCTCCCGGACTCGGTAAGACGACGCTTGCGGGGGTTATTGCCAACGAGGTTGGATCGCATCTTAAGGTTACAAGCGGACCGGCAATAGAAAAGCCCGGTGATATGGCCGCCATTTTAAACGGATTATCCGATAAGGATGTCCTTTTCATCGATGAGATCCACCGCTTAAACCGCCAGGTAGAAGAAGTGCTTTATCCGGCCATGGAGGATTACTGCATAGATATAATGATCGGTAAGGGCCCCACGGCAAAGTCCATAAGGCTCGATCTTCCTAAATTTACGCTTATCGGCGCAACGACAAGGGCGGGACTTCTGACTGCTCCCTTAAGGGATCGCTTCGGAGTGATAGAGCATCTTGAATTTTATTCGATAGATGAGCTTAAGCTTATCATAAAACACAGTG
>DMCJ01000145.1 GCA_003446735.1 Lachnospiraceae bacterium
GGATAACATCCGGTGGAGGCGACTCTAAGGACAGTGCAACAGAAATGAACCGCCTGCATTGCAGGTAAGGGTGGAAAGGCAGTGTAAGAGACTACCGCCTGCTCGGTAACGCGCAGGGCACATGTAAACCCCATCCGGAGCAAGACCGAAACGAAAGCCATACGGCGGCCCGCCGTGCTTTCAGGTAGGTTGCTTTAGCCTGCTGGCAACAGCAGTGCAAGACAGATGACCACTCAACGACAGAACCCGGCTTATCGTTGCCCTCTGATATTTTTTGTGTACAGGGATAGTTTATATAGATGACAGGTGTCGAAAAGAAAAACGAACATAACGAGCTCATTTTATGTATTAAGACGCTCTTTTTTATCTTTATCATCGTTTCGATGCTGATCGTGGCATATTATACTGCAAATGATAAGCTTAAGGTCGGCTGGGAAGACAGGTTTGATTATATAGAAGAGTGGAAGGTGGTGGATTCCGAGGGAAATGAATTTACCACCGGAAGATATTTCAGGGATAACAGGGCATATAAGGAGGATTTCTCGATATATGCGACTCTTCCCGATGATATCAAGGACGGAGATGTCCTTTTCTTTTATGCAAGCCGGGATACAGCGGTATTTGTAGATGATGATCTTAGGGCGAGTTTTGATACCGAAAGGGATGTGGTGATCCCCGGAGGTGTGGTAAAGAGATTTTATATGATGGCGCCTCTTTATGCATCCGATGCGGGTAAAGAGGTAAGGATGGTCAGGTTTTCTACCGCCAGACGCCCCGAGATCGTTCCCGAGACCGTTATCACGACAAAATACGGTGTGTATTCCTACCTTATGGAAGAGTTTGGACTTACGTTCTGGCTTTCAAATGTCCTGCTCATCTTTTCATCTGTCGTCATCTTAGTCGGCATAGGAATGTTCATATGGTACAGACAGCATATAGAGATGCTCTGGGCAGCTCTGGGCATATTTGTCTGTGCTTCCTGGCTTACGACCAATTCCTATCTCTATCCTTTTATCTTTAAGCACTATCATATAGACGGGATCGTCAATTACATGCTATGCCTTATGATGCCCTTCGGATTTCTATTCTATCTTGATTCTATCAGGCACGGAAGGGATAAAAGGTTCATGATCTTTTTAATGCTCTTATCGTCTGCAAATGCGATCGTGTTCACACTCCTTCATTTCCTTGAGATAGTAAGTTTTTCAAAGGCTCTGGTCGCGATAGATACAATTCTTGGTCTTATAATAGTCGGAGTCATCTATGTCCTTGTAAAGGATTTAAAAGGCGGCTACACAAAAGAATACAAATATATGGCCATAGGCTTTTTTGGATTTATCATCTGTGCCCTGGCGGAAATAGTTGCGATAGTCTTTCTTGAATCAAAGAACGACAGCATCCCCATGCTGATCGGTCTTTCCATCCTTTTGGTCTTCGTAGTTATCCAGCAGGTCGATGACCTTAAAAAGATAAGCAGGGAAAAGCAGGAAGCCATAAAGCTTTCGGATGCCAAGACCAAATTCCTTACGAGCATGTCTCATGAGATAAGGACGCCCATAAATTCCATCCTCGGAATGAATGAGATGATATTAAGGGAAAATAAGAATGAGGCCATAGGGGAATATGCAAAGACCATAAAGAGTTCCGGAAATATGCTCCTTATGCTCATTAATGATGTCCTTGATTTCTCCAAGATCGAAGCCGGAAAGATGGAGATAAACGAAGGTGAATACAGGCTCTCAAATCTCATAAACGAGATACTTCCGATGGTAAGCGAAAGAGCTTCATCCAAGGGACTTACATATAAAAGCGTTCTTGTAAACGAAGTTCCCAACGGGCAGTACAGTGACGAATTCAGGATAAAGCAGATCCTCATAAATCTCATAAATAATGCGATCAAATATACCGATGAGGGAGGCGTGACATTACTTATCGGCGGACGATACAAAGATGAGTATGTATTCGATCTGGATCTAACCGTTAAGGATACGGGAAGAGGCATAAGGAAAGAAGATATTGACGGTCTTTTCTCCGCATTTACGAGAGCTGAAACGAATAAGAACGGCAATATCGAAGGAACGGGACTCGGGCTTGCCATAGTAAAGAGCATAGTCGATTCCTTAAACGGACAGATACGCGTAATGAGCGAATATATGCAGGGCTCGGAATTTATCGTGACGATCCCCGTTAAGGTGACGGATAAGACTCCCGTAGGAGAGGATCTGGATTATATCGCAGAAGATAATCCGGAAGATCAGATAAGCGAATGCGATTATTATGCTCCGGATGCTAAAGTTCTTGCCGTAGATGATAATAAGGCGAATCTTAAGATAGTAAAACTTTTCTTAAAGAGGACCGGGATAAAGCCCGATACCTGCGAGAGCGGAGCAGAAGCGATAGATATGTGCAAGAAGAAAAAATATGATCTTATTCTTTTGGATCATATGATGCCCGCGCCCGACGGGATAGAAACACTTAAAAGAATAAGAAATTCGAAAGAGTCCTTAAATAAGCATACAGTTGCACTCGTACTTACGGCAAATGCACTTTCGGGCAGCAGGGGGACTTACATGGAAGCCGGATTTGCGGACTATCTGACAAAGCCTCTTGATTCGCATCTGCTTGAAGAGAGAGTAAAGAAATATCTTCCGGATTATAAGGTATTAAGTCGGCAGGCCGAATCGGAAAAAGAGCCCGAAGTAAAAGAAAGTGCCCTTATTAAAAGGCTTAAAAAAATAGACGGTATGGATTATACGGCCGCCTTAAGATATAGCGGAGATGACGAAGAGATCTTAGAAGAACTCATAAACGATATCGTAGAGGAGAGCGACGAGAGGATAGAAAGGCTTAAGGTCAGCCTTGAGAAAGAAGATCTTGACGCTTACGGACTTGAGGCACATGCTACAAAAGGCCTGCTGGCAACGGCCGGTTTTGTAACGCTTTCAAAGAGGGCGGAAAAACATGAGAAGGCTGCGAAGGATGGAAACCTTAATTATATCAAAAATGATGCAGGAGATTTCTTTGCATCCTATCTGGATATCTGTGAAAGACTAAAGACTGACGGGTAAATACAATGCTGTTTAATTCGCTTTCATTTGCCATATTTCTGCCCATTGTTTTTCTTATCTACTGGGCAGCGCCTAAGAAGGCAAGATATGTGATATTGCTCATCTCCAGCTATTATTTCTACATGAGCTGGAATGTAAGATATGTGGTGCTTATCTTATTTACCACCATTGTCTCTTATTTTTGTGCCCTGCTTTGTGAAAAAGAGGTAAGCGAAAAGAAAAAGAAACTCTGGGTCATCCTTGCGGTGATATCCTCGCTTTCTGTCTTATTTTTCTTTAAATATTTCAATTTTACATTTGAAAGCATTCAGAGGCTGGCCGATCTTATAAAGATCCCGCTGCATACACCGACACTTAATCTTATGCTCCCGGTGGGTATATCCTTCTATACCTTCCAGACATTAAGCTACGTGGCGGATGTTTATAATAAGAAAGTAAGTGCCGAAAAGAATTTCTTCTTATATGCGGCATTCATCTCATTCTTCCCCCAGCTTGTGGCAGGCCCTATTGAAAGGACGGAGAACCTTCTTCCGCAGATAAAGTCTGATCATGTCTTTACATATGAAGAGGGATCTTACGGAGCAAGGCTCATGGCCTGGGGCTTTTTCAAAAAGCTTGTCATAGCCGATAATATGGCAGCTTTTGCCGATGTGATATTTGAAGACCCGACCTCATATACGGGATCAGTCCTTATCTTTGCGATCCTGTTTTTCACGATCCAGATCTACTGCGATTTCTCGGGCTATTCGGATATAGCGATAGGAACGGCTAGGCTCTTTGACATTAAGCTTATGAGAAACTTCGAGAGCCCCTATTTTGCGATTTCGATGCAGGACTTCTGGAGAAGGTGGCATATATCCCTTTCAACCTGGTTCAGGGATTATGTATATATCCCCCTGGGAGGCAGCAGACGGGGGAGGATTAGAAGTTATGTTAACCTTATCATAACCTTCACCTTATCCGGTCTCTGGCACGGAGCAGCTTTTAAATATGTTGCGTGGGGACTGCTTCACGGGATTGCCCAGTGCGTCGAAAAAATATTTAAGCTTAACACGAGGAAGAATGATGAAGTTAAAAGCCCTGTTAAGACCGCATTAAGGAGAGTGTGCGTATTTTTAACGGCTGCGGCGCTCTGGTGCTTTTTCAGAGCCAATTCCCTTAAGCAGGCGCTGTACTTTTTTGCCAATATGTTTAAGGGCGCGCTTCACCCTGTAAATTACGTACTTACCGGATTATCATTTTTCGATGCAAGGCTCTTATGTTTTATGATATTACCGCTTATTTTATTATTTCTCTTTGACAAAAGGGCGCTTAAGTCGGATCCGCTTAAGGATATCACCGGTTTAAAGGCGGGGGTAAGATGGATCATATATGTTCTTTTCTTCCTCCTTTTCATGTTACTTGCAAGCTTTAACTCAAAAGAGTTTGTTTACTTTAAATTTTAAGGTCGAAAGCTATGTGGAAAGATATCGGAAAACTTTTCATAAGACTCATTAGCGTGGTGCTGCCGGTATGCCTTTTTCTGATGCTCTATGCGGCTTTGTTTCCCATGTATTACCTTGACCCCGAATATGCGATGTATAAGCAGCAAAAGGACGTTATAACAGGTAACATTGAAGCGGGAGAGAATATAAAGACGATTGTAATAGGTGACAGCAGAGCCAAGGCTGCGTTCATGCCCGAATATCTTTCCGATGACTGCTATAACCTTGCACTCGGCGGAACGACTCCGATAGAAGGTTTCTATACACTCAAGGAGTATCTGGGGCAGTACGAAGCTCCTGAGTATCTTATCTTATGCTATGCCCCGATGCATTACGAGGATAAGGATACCTTATGGACAAGGAGCATATATTTCCACATGATAAACGATGAGGATATGATGGAGATATTTGATATCGCAAACGGGTGCGAAGTAACAGACAATATCCTTATAGAAGACTATTTTAAGGAATGGCTCATGTACAGGACCTATATGCCAAATAAGTACTGCACGGCCATAAGGAATTCAGTATTCTCCGACAGATATAAGGAAAATAAGGCTAAATACGAATATGTAACGGCTCACAGGGGGCAGGCTTATTTTGGCACAGAGGATGAGAACGGCGGCGTAAACGGAGAAGCTAAAGAAGAAAGATTCATTCCCTCCGATGTCATAACGATATATCTTGAAAAGATATTCGATCTTTGCAGGGAAAACAATATAAAAGTGATAATAGAGCAGACACCGATGAATGAGACCTCCTTAAAGATAATAGACAGGCAGTACAGACATGACTTTAAGGATTATATGGACATGGTCGAAAAAATGGATGAAAACGCGCTCGTATATGATTATTTCTATGAATATCCCAATTCCTATTTCGGTGATGCGGATCATTTAAACGAACAAGGCGTAAAGGAATACTGCATTTATCTAAACGAGGCTTATCCGGAGGTGTTTGACTGATGGTTTTCTCGACGGTTATCTTCCTTTGCATATTCCTTCCTCTGACACTTATCATATATCACATCCTCCCGTGGAAGCTTAAAAATATATATCTGCTTATCGCAAGTCTTATATTTTACGCCTGGGGAGAGCCCAAATACGTTTTATGCATGCTCTTTACGATCGCGGTAGACTATTTCGGAGCGCTCCTTATATCAAAGGATGCACGGGGCGGGAAGATATATCTTATAATCACCGTCATCATAAATCTCCTTACGCTCTCGTTTTTTAAATATACGGATTTTTTAGTCGGGAACATAAGGGCGGTCTTTCCGGGCGCACTTTCCTTTGTTCCGCAGATAGTCATGCCGATAGGTATATCCTTTTATACATTTCAGGGTATAAGCTATGTAGTGGACGTTTACAGGGATAAGAGCATAGTAAGAAAGGATCCTTTAAAACTGGCTCTTTATATCTCGATGTTCCCGCAGCTTATCGCCGGCCCTATAGTAAGGTATACCGATGTAAATAAAAAGATCGATGAAAGAAAAGTTACCGCGAATGATCTTGCTCTCGGAGCCGAAAGGTTCATTTTGGGACTTTTTAAAAAGAGCGTTCTTGCAAACGGAATAGGTGCCATAGCCGATCAGATAATACTCGGTGATATTTCGGTCATGGGAACGGCTGTTTCCTGGCTTGGCGCCATAGCCTATACGCTTCAGATCTTTTATGATTTTTCGGGTTATTCGGACATGGCCATAGGTATAGGAAAGATGCTCGGATTTGATTTTCCGGAGAACTTTAATGATCCTTATATTTCAAAGAGCATAAGCGAATTCTGGAGAAGATGGCACATCTCCCTATCCTCGTGGTTTAGGGATTATGTCTATATCCCTTTAGGCGGCAGCAGGAAGGGAAATGTATATATCAATCTTTTCATCGTATTCCTCCTTACGGGTATATGGCACGGCGCAGGCTGGGGATTTTTATTATGGGGATTATGGCATGGCTTTTTTGTGATCTTAGAGAGAGTCATCCGGAATAAAAGTAAGGATAAGCATAAAACATCAAACATCATAAAGGACGCCTTCTTACACATATATACGCTCCTTGTCGTTATAAACGGATGGGTCTTATTTAAGATAGTAAGCGTAAGAAGAACACTTTCCTACCTTTCGGTAATGTACGGATTAAAAAAGAATTTATTTACCGCATTTTCACCGGGATATTATCTTTCGGGAGAAAGATGTGTATTACTGATCATAGCGATACTCGGGGCTTTCGGTGTATTTTCAGGCCTCTCTGCCTTTATCCGGAAAAAAGCCGGGGGCCCTGTATTTACCGTCCTTTACAGGATTTTTCTTATACTTTTGCTCATAATATCCTATGTGAGCGTTATAACCGGAAGCTACAATCCGTTTATTTATTTCAGATTCTGATGTATAATACTATAAGCAGGCGGGATTAATTTTGGAATAATAACATATCATAAGGAGTTTTCATGGTTGAAGCATATTACGCAATACTGTGCGGGATAGCGTTCCTGCTTCTCATATTTTACATATGTATCTGGAACAGGCGCTTTGATACGTGTATCACGCTCGTATTCGTGCTGGTCCCCATTGTAAATCTCATATATCTTCTTCTCAGCGTTTCGGAGGAACTTAATGAAACCATACTTGCGATAAAGCTTTCATATATAGGAGGATGCTTCCTTATATGGGCGCTTACGATGGCGGTGGTCTCCCTGTGTAAGATCGAGATCAAAAGATGGATAAGGGTCGGATCCTTTATCATAAGCTTTATCATGTACTTAGGTGTCCAGACGATAGGTATTAACGGTCTTTTTTATAAGAGTGTAAGGGTGGCAAAAGAAGCCGGGCAGACCGTGGTGATAAAGGAATACGGACCGCTTCACACCGTTTTCTACTTCTATATCGCTATCTATTACATCGCGGGCATCAGCGTTGTAACATACAGTCTCTTTAAGAAAAAAGAGGTATCAAGGGTCATATTGTATTCCCTCTTTCTGCCGGAGATTCCGGCACTCATAGGTTTTGCCGCAAACAAGATAATCCCGTATAATATCGATTTTATGCCTTTATCCTATGTTTTCGGACAGCTTGTCTATCTCTTTATAGTAAAGAGGATGTCATATTACATGATAAGCGATATGGTCGTAGAATCCATGATCCAGTCCGGAGATACCGGATTTGTCACCATAGACTTCAGATATAATTACCTAAGCAGCAACGAAACGGCAAAAAAGATCATCCCCGCATTAAGGGATCTGACCGTCGATCAGAATGTTCAGGATGTAGAAGGACTTAAAGACAATATGGTAAAGTGGGTCAACCACTATAAGGAGGATGGCTCAGGATCGGATGTACGCTATGAAAAAATGGATCCGGAGGGAAATGAGGATCGGATCTATAAGGTTAAGATCAGTTATCTTTATGACGGATCAAGAAAGATAGGATATCAGTTTTTCTTCGTGGACGATACTCAGGAGCAGAAATACATCTCACTTCTTGATAAATACAATTCCGAGCTTGAAGAGGAAGTGGGGCAGAAGACCGAAAAGATCATAAACATGCATAACAACCTGATCTTAAGTATGGCGACCATGGTGGAGAGCAGGGA
>DMCJ01000096.1 GCA_003446735.1 Lachnospiraceae bacterium
ATCCGCAAATACCGTAACAAGGCTTGATGCTGAAAGCATGGCGGCAAGCGCGATCCCCGTAAATCTGAGATACTTCTTTTTCATGCTATTATCCTCCGTTGTCAATCCAGACTCTTAAGTCCGTATGATCTTAAAAGATTGTTGAATTCCTGTGACTGTCCGAATCCCTCTAAGATGACCTGGTCTCTCGTATATCCCTCTGCCATCCTTGCAAGCCAGTAATTATATCCCGCAGAGTCGGGCTGCCTGTTAAAGAATGCAGCATATATATCCGTTAAGAACTGCTCGTTTGAAGTGTTCTTGTTTAAATACTCGGTCGATGTAAAGAATCCTATCCTTGCAACTTCGGCAGCGCCCATCTGATGAGTCCTTATCCTGTATACCCAGTCATCCTTACCCGCTTTATCGGCATTTCTTTTTAAGATGTTCTTATAAAGGCTGTCCACATATGCGCATACCTTGTCATAGTCAACATAGAGGTTTGAATCACTCCTTGTATCATCGGCAGTAAGCGTTCCTCTCTTTATCCCGTAGGTATCACATATATTTGTAAATTCCTGGGAATTTATAAAGCCTGCGGCCACATATTCCCTGGAATAACCTCTTTTAAGCACATTTACCCAGTCAGCCTTTCCTCCGGCATCAGCCTCCCTGTCCATAAATGCCAGATACATGGTATCCACGAACTGTTCATCCGTTGTGTTTTTATTTACATATTCAGGTGAAAGGACAAAGCCCTTTGCCACATCGGAACCATCGGCCTGACTGTTATAAAGCGCGCTTACCCAGCTGCCAAGTCCCTTTGATTCCGCATTTCTTTCCAGAACTATATTATACATACGTCTTACAAAGGCCGTGATCTTGGTACGGTTCGGGGGATTGTATTTCTTTATTATCGGAGCTATTCCCTCCGTATATCTGGTCCAGTGATATTCGTATGTATTTCTGAGCTCACTCTTAAGAATCGTCCTTCCCCAGTGAACGGAGGAATTGTAGTTTGCTTCCGCGATTATGAACCTGTCTTCATAATTTTCAAGGATGACAAAACTGTGTCCTCCCGAAGCGCTCGACACTCTTACTATATCTCCGACCTTAAGAGAATCCATATCGTTAACTTCATATAAAGGCTGAGAACCCCACACCTCATCGCTGAGTCTTAAGGCAAATCCGGCACAGCCGTAGCCTCTCATCCTTACTCCGTTAGGATAGCCCGGTCTGTTATAGATAATGCCAAGGCCCATATACATATCTGCATTTGTATAGTGCATGCGCTCGGGAAACTGACTCTTTAATGCTATGATCGTCTGATAGACCGATTCCTCCGACGGATCCGACTCGGGATATATCACATCATCTTCATATCCTTCGGGTACTTCTTCAAATACGACATAACCCGTATCGCTGACAAGCTCGGCATCCTCGGGGATCGCCCCTTCCTCTGATAACGGAGCCTCATCACCATTCTCCTTAACCGGCGCGGTCACTGAGTTCTCGCTCACATCCCCGTTTGATGCATATGCATCAAAAACAAAGACGTTAAAAATAAGCGTCAGACTAAGCGCCAGTACTCCTGTTCTTCTTAAAAACTTTTTCATATTCTCCTCCGTCTATTTTAATCCGTATTCAGCCATTATATTCTTGAATTCTTTCGAGTCGGCAAAGCCGGTCATTATCTCCTGCCTCGAGGAGCCGGAATTTAACTTATCCACCCATGCATTCTTTCCGTTTACATCGGGCTTCCTTCCAAGGAAGGTTAAGTAAAGATCCTCCACATAAGCTTCATTTGTCGTATGCTTGTTCATATATTCAAGCGAATCAAAAAATGTCCTTGCAACGATGGTCGGAGACATCTGTCCGGTATTGATGCGGTGGGTCCAGTCTTCTACTCCCATCGCTTCGCCCCTTCTGTCGAGCGCCACCTGATACAGTCTTAAGACAAAATTTCTTGCTCCGGCATTGTATAAGCTGCTTCCGTCTTCTTCCATCGTGCCTCTCGCGATACCGTATTGATCACACAGATCCGAGAATTCCCTGGAATTGACAAATCCCGATAAGACTCCTACTCTCGATCTTCCCTTTTGAAGCTCCGAAAGCCAGTATGCCTTTCCTTCGGGATCGGGCTCTCTGTCAAAAAATGTATGATAGAGCATATCCATATATTCATCGTCATTTAAATTCTTATAATATATCTCGGGGCTTCCCACAAAACCTCTGGCAAGAGCGGCTCCGTCTATCCTTCCCTTTTCAAGCTGGCTCGTCCAGTCATAAAGGCCCTCGGCATCCGGCTCTCTTTCAAGGCATTTGGTATACATTCTTTTTACAAAGGCCTGGATCAGCGCCTTTTGCTTATCTGTGAGCACTTCCGTATTATAAGCGGGATCCTCTTCTTCTTTCTTCTCGGGCTCCGACCTTCCCAGATCACCGTCCTGACAGTGAATTATTACTCCTTCGGGGATCGCGTTCTCATCGATCTTAAGAGCGTACCAGTCGACTTTTTTCTTGGGATAATAGCATTCGGTAAGCTTCCCTCTTTTATAGGGTGTATCACCCCCGACGATCTTCTGGCCAAACGCACCGATGCCTATGCTCTCCAAGGTCTCCGGAAATTCGACTACCGAATAATTTCCGCCTTCAAAGGCCTCGGCTCCTATATTTTTCATCTGATTACCCAGGCGCAGAGCACCTAAGGAAGAACATCCCATAAATGCTCCCGACTCAACATCGGTAACGTTTCCGTAAAGATTAACGCTTCCCAGATTAGCGCAGTCCGTAAATGCGTTCTTCCCGATCGAAGTAAGCGACGCGGGGACCGAAAGTATGCTTATCTTATCAAAATCACAGAAGGCATTATTGCCTATCCTCGTAAGAGACCCCTGAAAATTGATCTTGGAAACAAGGTCTCTTAAGTTCCACCAGGGAGCCTTTCCGTATTCATAATCGTTCATGGCTCCGTTTCCGATTATCGTAAGGACCTTGGTCGAAGTATCGTATTTCCATGTGACATTAGCGCCGCAGGTACCGGTTATTATGCTTTCATCGGTAAGATCTTCAGCATCCTTAGTATCTTCAAATGCATCATTGTCCGAAACGGCAAAAACATCCCGGTATGAAACCGTAAAAAACAAAAAGAACATTGACAAAAGAAGGATTACTTTTGCAATGTGCTTTGTATTAAAAAAATATGATGATCTCATTGGCCGATTCCCCGTAAAATGCGTTACTCATCTATTATAGCGCACATTTTCGGCCGTTGCAAGGGGTTACATAAATACTGCTTGCCTATGTTTTGCCATAGCGATACAATGTAAATAAAAACGGAGATAATGATTTGAAAGAAAAAAACGCTCTCGTTGAATTTAACAGGTTCTTATTTGCTCTTACCGTAGCTCTCATGCACTTTTTCGTGTTTTTTGAGATAGAGCCGCAGCTTTTTCGCGGAGGTTTTCTAAGCGTCGAGTTTTTCTTTGTGATAGCCGGATATTTTCTCGGAGCTTCCGCGGACAAACATTTAAAGGAAAGTTCCTTTTTGGACAGACAGAAATATGTCGTAAGCTTTGCAAAGAGCAGATTAAAAAGGATATATCCTCTTTACCTTCTTGCACTTTTGATCACTCTGTTTTCAAAGTCTATCCTTTCGGGTACCGGCCTTAAAGGAATGGCAGAGCTTTTTAAAAACTGCCTGGCTGAATTCTTCATGCTTCAGTGGACGCCCCTTGGAAACGAGATCTTGGAAGGTGTGCTCTGGTATGTACCCGCTTTCTTTTTTGCAAGTCTCCTTTTAACAGTCATCGCATCATTTTTCGGAAAGCATTTAAGCATCTTCGGTCTTATGATATGCCCCGTCGTAAGCTTTATCATCTACGGATATTTCTTTAAAACGATAGGAAAGATCGATATCATGATATCCTACTACGGAATTATGCGCGCTTTAGCCGGTCTTACCGCGGGGATATTCATCTTTTATCTTATAACTCTTACCGACATAAAGCGCTCGATCGTCTTTGCATATGCGGGCCAGATCATCCTTATCTTTATATTTATATTCGAGAGCTTTGCACACAGAAACCGCGTAAACTTTCTTATAATAGCTTTATTTATCATATCTTCTTTCCTTATCTTTATCGGAAAGACTGACTTTAATGATAAAACAAAAAGAGCCCTTGTCTTTCTCGGCTCTTTAAGCTATCCGATATATGTTTTTCACATGCCGCTTTACAATCTGCTTAAGATCGCATTTAAGATCTCGTAAAACGGCATATGGAAGATATAGAGCACGAATGTCAGGCTTCCGAGCTTCATGAATATCTTTTCTGTCTTTTCCTTTACCGGCAGATTCCCAAGTGACAGACAGATAAGCCCTATCGATAATATGATTATGGTTATCATGTTATGGGGCCCTTTATGCGTAAAGTTTTCGTATATAAGGACACCTGCCATGATAAGATGGGCAAAAAGCGCAAATAAGGGTATCGCCTTTTCGCTTCTATCCCCTATCCTTTTTCCGATGACTCCGCTTATCTTATATAAGAACCATCCCATGGCCGGGCTTCCTATGCCCCGCATTATGCCGTAATGCGATACGATGACATCTATCTTTCCTATCGTTATAAAAAAGAACGCATAATCGGCAAATGCTATTAAGGGACAGACGATAAATCCGAACAACTCTATGTTCTTTCCGAAAAACGAAGCAAGAAACGTAAGGACCAGGCCTCCGAAAAATATAGAGGGAATGAACCATAAGATCCCGATAAGGATATTTCCCGAAAGAGGCGTCCACTGCAGCATCAGAAATTCGGGCCAGCCTTCTTTTATCCAGTTGAAAAACCCGGTATAATCCGGCGAATGTGTAAACTTCTTAATTAAAAGAGCTAAGATAAGCGCCGCAAAATACATCGGATACAATCTCTTTAAGCGCTTTATCACATAATCGGGCACGCATTTGATCCTGTCTTTAAAGCCCTTATCCTTCATGGCTTTTTCGGTGCTCTTTCCCAGAAAGAATCCCGATACCAGGAAAAAGAATTCCACACTGAAAAAAGCCCCTCTGAAAGGAATGGGCTCGATCTCAAAAAAAGAAAAGAAATGCAGAAAAAGAATGGATAATAAAAATATGAACCTGTATAATTCTATCCATGAATTCTTTTTGCTCATTTAAGTCCCGCCGCATCTAAAAGCTGTTTGGTATAATCCTGCTCAGGTGAAAAATAGATCTCATCGGTATTGCCCGCTTCAACTATCTTTCCGCCCTTTAAGATAACTACCCTGTCACACATATTATACACCACGCGAAGATCATGTGAAATAAAAAGTATGGATAATTCCATTTCCTCTTTCAGTCTCTTAAGAAGTTTGGTGACCTGCGCCTGTATAGTAACATCAAGTGCCGATACCGGTTCATCCGCGATAAGGAGTTTCGGAGAATTGATAAGTGCAAGGGCGATGCATACTCTCTGTCTCTGTCCTCCCGATAACTGTCTCGGATATCTGTCATAAATATCGGGATCAAGCTCAACCTTAAGCAGCATCTCCTTGGCTTTTTTTCTTCTTTCTTCCCAGGAATATCCGCCGTTTATGATAAGAGGCTCTTCTAAGATACGTCCTATCTTAAATGCCGGATTAAGTGAGCCGAAAGGATCCTGGAATATCATCGAAGTCTTTTTTCTGTCACAGATGATATTTCCCGTAATATCCTTGTTTATGCCGACAAGGGCCTTGGCAAACGTTGATTTACCGCTTCCCGATTCACCCACCAGACCGACTATCTCACCTTCCCTTATATCAAGATCCACATCAAAAAGGATCTGCCGCCTTGTCGGGCCGCTCTTTTTATAGTCTCTGTAAAATACATTCAGTTTTTCGGCTTTCGCCAGGATTTCCTGAGTTTCCATCTTAATTCTTTTCCCCGCGTACAACCTTGGGTATCGCCGCGATAAGTTCTTTAGTATATTCTTCCTTCGGATCGTTAAATACCTCTTTAGTAAGTCCTTCTTCGACCTTTTCGCCCTTCTTCATGACGATGACTCTTTTACAGAGTTTTTTAACAAGGCTTAAGTCATGGGATATAAAGATTATCGCCGTCTTTTTTTCTTTATTAAGTCTCTTTAAAAGCTCGACGATCTGAGCCTGTATCGTAACATCAAGCGCGGTCGTGGGTTCGTCGCAGAGTAAGATCTTGGGCTCGCACATAAATGCCGCGGCGATCATGACTCTCTGCCTCATTCCGCCGGAAAGCTCGTGAGGATACA
>DMCJ01000197.1 GCA_003446735.1 Lachnospiraceae bacterium
AGATGAATGTGAGAAAAAATACGGCGTTGATAAGGGCATGACCACGCTTCGTGCCGACATCTTATATGACAGGAAGGAATACAAAAAAGCGGCTGAAGCATTTAAGGCTGTCGTTTCAATGGGCGATCCTTATGCGGACCTTTATATACGTCTCGGAAAGAGCTACGAATACTCGGGCGAGATATATAAAGCCATGCTCGAATATGAGAATGCATACAGGCTTGATAAGGGTCATCCCGAGGTAAATTACTGCCTGATGAGGGTAAATAAAAAGCTTTATTTAGACGATCGGATCGGAAATGCCGCCTGCTTTGATAAAGCCTTAAACTATATAAATGCTCAGATAGAATTAAGCGAAGATGATTATGACAAGGTTTATTATATCATCGAAAAGGGTATCTTAAATGAAAACGCCGAGAGACTTTCCGACGCACTTGATGATTACCTTAAGGCGGCATCCATAAATCCCGCAAATATCTATGCTCATAACAATGCCGGACTTATCAGTATAAGATTAAGGGACTTTGAAACGGGCATAAGCGAGTTTAACAAAGCCTTAGCCTGTGATAATTCAAGGCACGAAGTCTGGGTAAATGCAGGTCTCGGAGATCTCTACGAGGCCATGGGGAATATTGAAAAAGCTATTGAACATACAATGAGCGAGCTTTCATTTCATCCCGATTCGTTTGCGCTTAATGATGATCTTGCCAGGAGATATATGAAGAACAAAAATTACAGATGGGCAAGAGATGTATATCTGGATATTTTCAAAAAAAATAAGATAAGCGCTTTTAAATTTTATCATAAGGTCGCAGAGACATATTTTGACGAAGGTGATCTTAAAAATGCCGAAAAGTATTATAAAAGAGCTTTTGATGAAGTCTTTTTGTATCCCGGATCTTACGGCGTAAACGAAAAACAGACCATTTGCTCGATGTTCGGTGATTTTTATTACAGGACAATGAAAGACAATAAATCTTATAAGATGTATCTTAAGGGATTATATCTTGCAAGGGAGAATAAAAACAGCTATGACGAAGCCATGCGCAGTTATGATATAGCGCAGTTATTCTATGAATCCGGAAAGAGAGATAAGGCAAAAGAGTATGCGAAGTTTTTCCTTGACTATATGGTAAACTGGCGCGGAACTTTGGAAAACGCCGTTATTTCCGCGGGATCTTATGCAAAATCAAGGGCGGTAAAGATCACGTATGCACTCATTATCATGGGCGATCTTCAGAATGCATATCCGCTCCTTAAGTTCGTAAATGATGCATGTCCCTGCAAGGAATGTTATGACTGTCCCGGGATATTATGCCACGAATCCTATCTCATCCAGGCTCTTATCGCCGAATATAAGGGTGAATATGCTTTATCCTACGAGCTTGCGATGAAAGGAATGGCAATATCCAGACCCATCACATGTCACGACCTTGAAAGACTTATAGACAGACTTAAAAAAAGAGGTTTTAAAGAAATAAAATGATAATCGGAATAGATCTTGGAACTACAAACAGCTTATGTGCATATTTTACCGAAGAAGGACCTAAGATAATCCCCAACCGTTTAGGAAAGGCACTTACGCCTTCCGTAGTTTCCATTGATGAAGAAGGTCAGGTATATATAGGCGAGACCGCTAAGGAGAGGATGCAGCTTTATCCCGACTCCTCGGCTGCCGTATTTAAGCGCGACATGGGAAGTGACAGATATTATTTCCTTAACGAAAAGCGCTTTAAGGCTGAGGACTTATCCGCACTCATTTTACGATCATTAAAGGAAGATGCGGAGGTTTTCTTAAACGAAGAGATCACGGAAGCAGTGATAAGTGTGCCCGCATATTTTAATGATGATCGAAGAAAGGCTACGAAAAGAGCAGGCGAGATCGCGGGATTAAAGGTTGAGAGGATAATCTCCGAGCCCACTGCTGCTGCGATCGCATACGGGCTTTACGAATCAAGGGAAAATGCCAAATTCCTGGTCTTTGACTTAGGAGGCGGAACTTTTGATGTATCCATACTCGAGCTTTTTGAAAACATAATAGAAGTAAGGGCCGTTGCCGGAGACAATTACTTAGGCGGCGAGGATTTTACCCATGTTATCGAGAATCTTTTCTTTGAAGCTAATCCCGGGATAGACAAAGAAAAACTTTCCTATAAGGAGCTTCGTCATATCTATAAACAGGCAGAACTCTTAAAACGAGGTTTTTCGGATAATACCACTTCCAAGATGACCGTAAATCTGAATGATGAGTCCTATGAGTTCGAACTTACCGAAACAAAATTCGAAAAAAGCTGCGAAGAGCTTCTTGAAAAGATAAAACAGCCGATAAGGAAATCTTTATCCGATGCCCATATTAAAGTAAAGGATATCGACAAGGTAGTGCTTGTGGGAGGTGCCACAAGGCTTCCGTTTATAAGAAGGTTTGTCGGAAAGATATTCAGGACCTTCCCGGATGTAAATGTAAATCCCGATGAGGCTGTAGCACTCGGCGCTGCTATATGCGCGGCGATGAAAGAAAGACAGGAAGGTATAAAGGAAGTCATCCTTACGGATGTCTGTCCGTTTACCTTAGGGACTGAAGTAGTCTGGGAAAAGGAAGACGGATCATTTGAAGGCGGTCATTACTGCCCGATAATCGAGCGAAATACGACGATACCTGCCAGCAGGACCGAAAGACTCTATACTGTCCATGATAATCAGGGAAGACTTGAGATAAAGATATTACAGGGCGAGAGCAGATTTGCCGAGAACAATCTCCGCTTAGGTACCATAGGCATAGACATTCCCAAGAAAAAAGCCGGAGAAGAGGCTGTGGATGTTACATATACCTATGATATCAACTCGATCTTAGAGGTTGAGGCTAAAGTAGTATCAACGGGCGACAAAGTGAAAAAGCTTATCCGCGGCGGCCACAATGACATGACCGATGAAGAGATCGCCGAGAGGATGAAGGAGATAGCTTATTTAAAGATCCATCCCAGGGATAAGGAAGAAAACAAGCTTTTACTCTTAAAAGGCGAGAGACTCTACGAAGAGAGCCTCGGAAATGACAGAAGGATAATAGAGGCCGAACTTAATAAATTCGACCGCGCCTTAAATACCAGAGATAACGGCATAATAGAAGAAGCCAGAAACAAGCTTAAGGATTTTCTTAAGGAATATACGGAGGAAATATGATGACAGCCGAAGATAAGGAGTTTTTAAAAGAAATAGACGATTACGCCGAAGATGTTCTTAAGGACATAGACCCGCAGAAGACCCAGATCTCCGCACAGCTTGAAAAGCTGATGCCTGTGCTTAACGATGTGGCAAAAAAGTCGGGGAAAAGCCCCGAGGATATCTTTATAAGATACATGGATCTTTGCAGCGAAAGAATAGTTGAAAATGAGAAAAAACTCAGGGATTCGCTTTCCGATATTGATGAAATCCCGAGTTAGAATTTCTTGTTTGCAGCGTTTAAATATGGTAAAATGGATAAGATAAATATTTATTTGTTTTACGGGAAAAGAGGATAAAATGGCTGTTATAAAACCTTTTAAAGCGATCAGACCTACAGAGGATTTTGCAGAAAGATTTGTTTCATTACCTTATGATGTTTTTGATGAAGACGAAGCCAGAGCCTATGTGGAGAAACATCCCGATTCATTCCTTAAGATCGACCGGGCCGAGACGAATTTCCCGGAAGGAACGGATATGTACTCCGAAGAGGTTTATGAAAAGGCCTCGTCTCTTTTATGGGATTATCTTGATAAGGGTGATCTTATAAGGGAAGATAAGGAGATCTATTATATTTACCGTCTTACAATGGACGGAAGATCACAGACCGGTATCGTCGGCTGTGCCCTTATCGATGACTATGTAAACGGAGTCATCAAAAGGCATGAAAATACCAGGAGTGAAAAGGAAAAGGACCGTATTGACCATATCAGTCATACCGGCGCACAGACCGGCCCCATCTTCCTTGCATACAGGAAAAACGATGCCTTAAAGCGCATCACTTCCGATGTAACGGACGAAGATCCAATTTACGATATCACAACTTCCGATGGCATAAGACATGAGGTCTTTGTAATAGAGCAGGAAGAAGATATTAACAGGATAAAAGAGATATTTGAAAAGACGGAGTCAATCTATATAGCCGACGGACATCACAGATGCGCATCGGCCGTAAAGGTCGGATTAAATAAAAGAGAGGAAGAAGGATATAAAAAAGGCGATGAGTCCGATTATTTCCTTTCCGTTTTATTCCCCGATGACGAGCTTAAGATATTTGATTATAACAGGGTAGTTCACGATCTTAACGGCAAAGAGCCCGAAAGTGTCGTAAAAGAGTTGCGTACCTATTTCGATATCACGCTTACCGGAGATAAGGGAGAGTTTTTCAAGCCCGCTAAAAAAGGCGAATTCGGCATGTATCTGGATCACAGCTGGTTTAAGCTTAAGATAAAGAGCGAATATGTATCCGATGACGCGGTAGAGGGCCTTGATGTATCTTATCTTCAGAAATACTGTTTAAAAGCCATATTTGACATAAACGATCCCAAGACTGACAAAAGGATAAGCTTTGTCGGCGGCATCAGAGGCTTAAAGGAACTTGAAAAAAGGGCAGATGCATGTAACGGAGTGGCTTTTTCAATGTATCCCACATCTATAGGAGAATTATTTGAAGTGGCTGATAAAGGCATGCTCATGCCGCCCAAATCGACCTGGTTTGAGCCTAAATTACTTAGCGGTTTCTTTATTCATGACATAAGGAGGGGCACAAATGACCAATAAGCTTTACAAACTTATGGACTGGGCCGGTATCGAGGCCATCGTATATTCCGAAGAGGATAATCCTCACAGGCTGCTTGGAATCCACAATGTTAAGGGCGGTAAGCTTGCTCAGGTATTCTATCCGGATGCTACCAAAGCCGTTCTTCGCGTTCAAGAAAGAGATTATGATATGGAGATGGCAGACGAGGAAGGATTTTTCTCCGTTCTCATCCCCAAGGTCACCGATATTTCCGATTACAGCTTCGTGATAACCACTTCCGAAGGGAGCATACGTGAATTCTATGATCCTTATGCCTTTGAGCCGGTAATCACCAAAAAAGACTGTGAAAAGTTCAATAACGGAGTTCATGATAAGATATATGAGATCTTAGGCTCCCATAAAATGACCATAAACGGTATACACGGTGTCTTATTTGCCGTTTGGGCTCCCGGGGCTTTAAGAGTCAGCGTTGTCGGTGATTTCAACAAATGGGACGGCCGCATCCATCAGATGAGACGTCTTTACGATTCCGGGATATTCGAGCTTTTCATTCCCGTTGCAAATGAGGGTGACTGCTATAAATACGAGATAAAGACCAAAAACGGCGCGACCTTCCTTAAGGCGGATCCCTATGCCGTTTATTCACAGCTTCGCCCTGAAACTGCGTCAATAGTTCACGATCTGTCCGATTTTAAATGGACAGATTCCAGATATTTAAGCAAGAGAAAGAAATCAGACATTCATAATACTCCCATTAATATATACGAGGTCCATCTCGGATCCTTTGCAAGGAAAAAGAATGATGATTTCCTTAATTATAAGGATCTCGCAAAGAAGATAGCCGACTATGTACTTAACATGAACTATACCCATGTTGAGCTGATGCCGATAATGGAGCATCCCTATGATGCATCCTGGGGTTATCAGGTCACGGGTTATTATGCACCGACTTCCAGATACGGAACTCCCGAGGATTTCAAATATTTTGTCGACTATATGCATTCCAAGGGCATAGGCGTCATCTTAGACTGGGTGCCCGCTCATTTCCCGAGGGATTCCCACGGTCTTATCAATTTTGACGGATCGAGCATATATGAATCACCCGATCCGAGAAAGAGCTATCATCCCGAGTGGGGAACGCTCATCTTTGACTATGGCAGAAATGAAGTTGCCAATTTCCTTTTGGCTAACTGCTTATACTGGATCAGGGAATATCATGCCGACGGTATCAGGATGGACGCCGTAAGCTCGATGCTTTACCTTGATTACGGTAAGAATGAAGGCGAATGGGTAGCAAATATGTACGGCGGAAGAGAGAATCTGGAAGCCGCAGCTTTCTTAAAGAATTTAAATACAGCTGTTAAGAAGGTCGATCCCTCCGTTATGATGATAGCCGAGGAATCTACAGCATGGCCTTTAGTTACAGGCGATGTAGCTAAGGACGGACTCGGATTTACATTTAAATGGAACATGGGATGGATGAATGATTTCCTTGATTATATGAGCTGCGATCCGCTCTTTCGGGCTGGCCGTCACGGCGAGCTTACTTTCTCCATGATCTATGCTTACAGCGAGAAGTTCATACTTGCCTTATCTCATGATGAAGTAGTTCACGGGAAAGGAAGCCTTATCGCAAAGATGCCCGGAGATGAAGCCGGTAAATTTGCCAATCTTCGTGCTGCCTACGCTCTCCAGATGACCCATCCCGGAAAGAAGCTCCTTTTCATGGGCCAGGATCTCGGAGATTTTGATGAATTTTCCGAAGAAAAGCCCGTATCATTCGATCTTTTAAAAGAGGATGTTCATAAGGAATTAAATGATTATTGCAGGGATCTTAATGAATTCTACTTATCAAATCCCGCTTTATACGAGCTTGACGAGAGCTCGGACGGTTTTGAATGGATAAATTCCATATCCGCAAATGAGGATGTGCTCGTCTTTTTAAGGAAAACAGAGGATAAGAACAAATTCCTTCTTGTTGTATTTAATTTCTCCGGTGTTCCGAGAAAGGATTATAAGATAGGCGTTCCTTTCCCCGGAAAATACAAAGAAGTATTCAATTCCGACAGTAAAAAATACGGCGGAACCGACTTTACGAATAAAAGAGCTATCTCCAGTAACGAAGAAGAGTGCGATGAGAGAGAAGATTCCATTAAGATAAGATCTGCCGCATTTTCAGTCAACATCTTTTCATACACTCCTTTTACCGAGAAGGAAAAGGCTGAGATCGAAAAGAATAAAGAGATAAACAGAAGAAAACGCATTAAGGAAGAAGCTGTAAATAAGGCTCTTGCAGATGAAAACGAAGCCAGGATAAAGGCACTAAATGCCCGCGAGGAGGCTGATAAAGCAGACCTTGTGGCTAAGGAAGCATTAAAGAAGGCAATGGAATTATCTCAAAAGGCACAGGAACTCGAAAAGATATTAAAGAAGCTTGAAAATGAGCGTAAGAAGCTTGAAGAGTCCGAGCCGTGGGCGGAGCTGTTATGATATCAGGCGTTTCGATCTTATTTTCTGAAGATACACCGGTATCTCTGATGACGCTTTCGGCGAATGACGTTACCGAGGAGATAGAGGATCAGGTTGGAATATTTAAAGAATTTTTAAATGCCCTCCCCCAAAAGGCCTTTAATCTCGGCGTACGTGTTGTATTTGCATTAATAGCTCTTTTTATAGGCTATTGGCTCATCCGTATCATCAGAACGATATTAAAGCATTCAATGATAAAGGCGGGAGCGGAAAAAGGAGTCATACTTTTTGCCGATTCCGTCCTTAAGTCCATACTTTATGTGCTTCTTTTGTTCCTTATAGCCGGTAATTTCGGCATTGATGCGGCAAGCATAGTCGCGCTTCTTGGTTCGGCAGGTGTTGCGATAGGGCTTGCCATCCAGGGAAGCCTTTCCAACTTTGTCAGCGGCTTTGTCTTAATGCTCCTAAAGCCATACAAAGTAGGAGATTATATAAGCGAATCCGTATCCGGGAATGAAGGAACCGTCACAAGTATTAACACTTTCTATACGACCCTTATCACTTTAGAGGGAAAGACTGTAGTTATCCCCAATGCGACTTTGTCAAATGCGAGCCTCATCAATTTTTCCAAAGCCGGATACAGGCGTGTTGAAGCGCTGATACCGATCAGATATGATGAGGATTTTGAAAAGACTAAAGAGATCCTTATAAATGCCGTAAGATCTGATGATCGCATCTTTACGGAAAGAGGCATAACCGTTTTTATGGACGAGCTTGCAGACTCAAGTGTAAATCTGAAAGTCTATGCCTATTGCTCATCCGAGGATTACCTTAAGGTCAAATGGGATTTTTTGGCATTGCTTAAAAAAGCACTCGATGATGAGGGCATTGAAGTACCTTATCCTCAGCTCGATGTGCATGTAAATAATCTTGACAGATAATTGAAAGGAAAGACACAAAATGAAAGAACTGATGCTTGGAAACAAAGCCGTTGCCAGGGGACTCTTTGAGGCCGGTGTGGAATTTATCTCTTCATATCCCGGAACACCCTCTACGGAGATCACTGAGGAGGCGGTAAAATACGACGAGATCTACTGCGAGTGGGCTCCGAATGAGAAGGTTGCCATGGAAGGCGCTTTTGGTGCCAGTGTAGCCGGCAGAAGAGCCTTTACCGCAATGAAACATGTCGGACTTAACGTGGCTGCGGACCCTTTATTTACAATGAGCTATACAGGCGTAAATGCGGGTCTTGTAATCGGTGTGGCCGATGATCCCGCCATGCATTCTTCTCAGAACGAGCAGGATTCCAGGCATTATGCGATAGCAAGCAAGGTTCCTATGCTTGAGCCTTCCGATTCAGCCGAATCGCTCGCATTTGCAAAGCTTGCCTATGAGATATCCGAAGAATACGATACTCCCGTGATCTTAAAGATGTGTACGAGAGTCGCTCATTCCCAGTCTTTGGTTGAGACCTCCGAAAGACAGCTTCACAGAAAAGAATATGAAAAGAACATAGCAAAATACGTTATGATGCCCGGAAATGCGATAAAAAGGCATCCTTTCGTGGAAGAGAGAACAAAAAAACTCATCGAATTTGCCGAAAAGAGCGATGTTAACAGAGTTGAATACTCATCTGACGGAAATGATGAGATCGGAATAATCACATCATCCACATCTTATCAGTATGTCAAGGAAGTATTCGGCGATACCGTAAATGTATTAAAGCTCGGAATGGTAAATCCTCTTCCCGAAAAGAAGATCCTTGATTTTGCTTCGAAAGTAAAAGAGCTTTACGTTGTGGAAGAACTCGATCCCATATTTGAAGATCATTGCAAAAAGTTGGGCCTTAAGGTTCATGGAAAAGACCTGCTTCCTATGTGCGGTGAGTTTTCACAGAATCTTATCGCAGGGGCGATGGGCAAAGAAGTTCCCGATTCTTTAAGCCTTGATGAAAATATCCCCGTAAGACCTCCCGTAATGTGTGCCGGATGTCCCCACAGAGGCCTTTTCTTTACATTAAAGAAAAACAGATGCACCGTGCTCGGTGATATAGGATGCTATACCTTAGGTGCCGTAGCTCCCTTATCTACCATAGAGACGACGCTTTGCATGGGAGCTTCGGTTTCATCCCTTCACGGCTTTAATAAGATGCTCGGGGATGAAAGCAGTGGTAAGACGGTAGCTGTCATCGGAGATTCCACATTCATGCATTCCGGTATGACGGGACTAGCCAATATCTGCTATAACGGATCGGATTCGACCGTGATAATACTTGACAATTCCATTACGGGTATGACGGGTCATCAGCAGAACCCCACTACCGGATACAATATAAAGGGCGATCCCGCAGGTAAGATCGATCTTGAAGCTTTATGTCGTTCCATGGGCATAAACAGAGTAGCTGTGGTAGATCCTTACGATCTTGCCGAGTGCGACAGGGTATTAAAGGAGGAACTTGCGGCAAAGGAGCCTTCGGTCATCATATCCAGACGTCCCTGTGCGCTTCTTAAGAATGTAAAGCACAATCCTCCGTACAGAGTTGACAGTGAGAAATGTAAGTCCTGTAAAGCATGTATGCAGATCGGTTGTCCCGCTATTTCCATGAAGGATGGCAAGGCTGTCATCGACAGGACACAGTGCGTCGGATGTAATGTATGTAAGCAGCTTTGCAAATTTGATGCCATTAAAGAAGATTAAGGAGAATATAAAGTATGAAATCAGGAAATGTTATGATCGTCGGTGTAGGAGGACAGGGCAGTCTTCTTGCCAGTAAGCTTTTAGGCCATCTTCTTATAAAAAAAGGTTATGATGTAAAGGTATCCGAAGTTCACGGAATGAGCCAGAGAGGCGGAAGCGTTGTAACTTATGTTCGTTTCGGTGATAAGGTTAATTCTCCCGTTATCGATAAGGGAGGCGCCGATTATATAGTATCATTTGAGATCTTAGAAGCAGCGAGATGGATAAGTTATCTTAAAAAGGACGGACAGATCGTCACAAATACCCAGCAGATAGATCCCATGCCCGTTATAACGGGTGCGGCGCAGTATCCCGAAGATCTTACCGATAAGCTTAAGGCAACCGGTGTTAAGATCGATGCTATCGACTGTCTGTCGCTTGCCATAAAGGCAGGCAGCCCCAAGGCCGTTAACCTTGTTCTTTTGGGAAGACTTTCCCATTATTTTGATATAGACGAGGCAGAGTGGATGAGCGCGATAGAAGAGTGCGTACCGCCTAAATTCCTGGAGCTTAACAAAAAGGCGTTCGCTCTCGGAAAGAACGCATTATAAAGAACTTATAAATTTCAGGAGAGGTTTATTAAATGAGTGAAACTGCAGAAAAGTATTTTCAAAAGGAGATAGAATGTGCTCCGATCGAAAAGATAAGGGCTATCCAGGATGAAAAGCTTGTCAAACAGGTTAAGCATGTATGGGATAATGTTCCTTATTACAGGAAAAAAATGGAAGAAAAAGGAGTTACTCCCGATGATATAAAAGGGCGTGACGATCTTTACAAGCTTCCGTTCTTAAGCAAGGAAGATCTTCGTGAAACATATCCCGACGGACTTCTTGCCGTACCTAAAAAGGATTGTGTCCGCATACATTCCACATCGGGTACTACAGGAAAGAGAGTCATTGCATTCTATACCCAGCATGATATCGATCTTTGGGACGAATGCTGCGCAAGAGCGATCTGCGCCGCAGGCGGAACTCAGGATGATGTTGTTCAGGTTTCATACGGATTCGGCTTATTTACCGGCGGTGCCGGCTTAAACGGCGGTTCTCATAAATTAGGATGCCTTACAGTCCCCATTTCAAGCGGAAATACTGACAGACAGATAATGTTCATGAAGGATCTTAACGCTACGATCCTTTGCTGTACGCCTTCTTATGCGGCATATCTTGCCGAATCTCTTAAAGAGAGAGGTTTTTCACCCGAAGATATCCCGCTTAAAGCCGGAATATTCGGCGCAGAGGCCTGGAGCGAGGAAATGAGAGCCGATATCGAGAAGAATCTCGGTATAAAGGCCTTTGATATATATGGTCTTACAGAGCTTTCCGGCCCCGGCGTATCCTTTGAATGCAGCGAACAGTCCGGAATGCATATTAATGAAGATCATTTTATTGCAGAGATAGTAGATCCCGATACCGGTGAAGTCCTTCCCGATGATACCGACGGTGAGCTTGTATTTACTGCTATCGATAAGGAAGCTTTCCCGATGATGAGATACAGGACTCATGATATCTGCCGTCTTACGAGAAAGAAATGTTCATGCGGCAGGACATTCATCAAGATGGAGAAGCCTAAGGGAAGAAGCGATGATATGCTCATCATCCGCGGAGTAAACGTATTCCCTTCACAGATCGAAGCCGTTCTTCTTAACAACGGTTATCAGGCAAATTACCAGATCATCGTTGGAAGAGAGAATAATACCGATACATTCGATATCAAGGTAGAGATGACTCCCGAGATGTTCACCGATAATATGGGTGAGATCGAAAAGAGACAGAAGAAGATCGTTGAAGGTCTTAAGAATATGCTTGGAATAAAGGCAAATGTGATCCTTGTTTCTCCTAAGTCCATTACAAGAAGCGAGGGCAAAGCAGTAAGAGTAATAGATACCAGGAAGATATGATTTTCTGATTTAAAAAGGAGGTTATTTATATGAGTATGAAACAGCTTTCCGTATTTTTAGAGAATAAACCCGGCACACTTGCAACTCTTACCGACGCGATCAAAAAGACTGACGTCAATATACGTGCCATTACTATGAGTGAGACCAGTGAATTCGGTATAACGAGAATGATAGTTGATGACACATATAAAGTCGTATCATTCCTGAAGGACGAAGGTTTTGTCTGCTCGGTCAATCCCGTTGTTGTCGTTAAGGTTTCCGATGAACCCGGCGCTATTGGAAAAGTGGCCAGAGTTCTTGCGGATAATGAGATAAATCTTGAATATATGTATGCATCGCTTAATACCCGTGATGTAAAAGACGGATATTTTGTTTTCAGGGTATCCGATGATGTAAAGGCAGAGAAGGTACTTAGAGCAGCAAAGATCAATGTAGTTTCAGGCGATATGGAATAAGAAGGGAGGGCTTAGTCATGAATACTATAATAACAATAGGACGTCAATACGGATCCGGAGGAAAAGAGATAGCCTCAATCCTGTCAAAAGAGCTTGATATTCCGTTTTATGATAAGGATCTTATTACAAGAGCCGCAAAAGATTCAGGCTTTTGCGAGGAAATGATACAGTTTCATGATGAGCGCCCGACTAACAGTTTCCTTTACAACCTTGTAATGGATACATATTCTTTTGGCTATAATTCGGCTACGATGATGGATATGCCCATAAGCCAGAGAGTATTTTTAGCACAGTTTGATGCCATAAAGAAGATAGCAGACGAAGGTCCCTGCGTTATAGTAGGAAGATGTGCCGATTATGCACTTGCCGATTATAAGAATGCGGTCCATATCTTCATTCATGCAGATGAGGCAAGTAAGATCGAACGTCTCATGAAGAAATATGATCTTACAGAGCAAAAAGCCAGAGATGCAATGATCAAAAAGGACCGTCAGCGCCAGAGCTATTATAATTATTATTCATCCAAAAAGTGGGGAAGGGCCGATTCCTATGACCTTACCTTAAACTCAGCTAAGCTCGGTATAGAGGGAACGGTAAAGCTAATAAAGGATTATGTGCTTAAATTTGAAGAAAAATAGGGGATATTATGAAAAAAGAAGCTGTACTTAAGGACTTAAACAGAGTTGGTGTTAAATATTTTATAGGTGCGATCGTTATAGGTCTTGTCCAGATATTGGGTTCGCTTCTTATAAAAGTCGCATTTCCCGGCATCTCAGATGATACGGAAATTGATCTTTCATTTATTCTTATAATTCTTTCCGTTGATCTTATAGGCTTTCCGGTGCTTTATATGCTTTTAAGAAAAGACAGAAGCTGGGAGAGCAGGCCTGATGAAAAATTCGGTTTTCTTAATTTTATTCAGTTTTTCTGCATTTGTTATCTGGCCATGTTCGCCGGGGCTATGATAGGTAACTTTATTTCGACCATACTTACCGGATCAAACGCCAATGCAGCCACTTCACTCATTTTAGGCTCTTCAAACCTGTTTTTAAGAGAGCTTGCAGTCGGCATTATGGCTCCGATATTTGAGGAACTGATATTCAGAAAGCTTCTCATAGATCATCTTGCATTCAGAGGCAAATATTTTGCCATGTTCACATCGGCTGCATTTTTTGCACTTTTTCACGGAAATTTCTCCCAGTTCTTTTATACATTCGGACTCGGACTTATTTTCGCCTTCATTTACATTAAAACAGGCCGCATACGTTATTCAATAATATATCATATGATAATCAATTCGTTTTCATCTGTTATATATGTGTGGATAATAAAGAATGCCTTCGGAAATGATATAACGGCTGAAGAATTAAGCAATATGCCTGCACTTATAGAAAAAAGCGGAGGGGTCAATTCCGGTATCATCTTTGTAAGTCTGTATGGACTTATGCTCATGGGACTTGCCGGACTCGGCCTTTTGGCGATCATTTTAAATCTGTGTCTTAATAAAAATTTCCTTGTTAAGGAAGACGGTGATCTAAATGAGATCATCAAAGGTAAGGAAGCTTTTAAGGCTTTCTTTACAAGTTACGGTTATTGGTTATTCATAATCGTATGTATCGGAATATTTATATTCCAGTTTGTAAATGCCGTAAATTAGCGTATTTTCGGGGATTTTAAGGCCGG
>DMCJ01000084.1 GCA_003446735.1 Lachnospiraceae bacterium
GGATATTCTATGACATGTTTCCCTTTGTTAAGTATAGCAACGACACTCTCGGGCTCCGGATAATCCTTGGGATAACTCTCCGAATATATCTCCATCACGTCTCTTCCGACCATCCTCATACCGGATGTGGGATCGGTGACTCTCTTACCCGTAAGAAGCTTTATGAGTACCGAAAAATATCTTATACCAAAGCGCCTTATCGCCGATGACTGGAAGCCTTCTTTTTCGATGAACCTGCTGCCTATTATCATGTCGGCATTTTCTTCTTTGATACGCTTAAGCATGGTGCCTAAATATTCGGCTTTATGCTGGCCGTCGCCGTCGAACTGGACCGCATATGCATATCCTTTCCGGAGAGCATATTGGTAACCCGTCTGGACCGCGCCGCCTATCCCTAAGTTAATGGGGAGGTTAAGGAAATGTATCCCATTCTCCCTGCAGACTCTCTCCGTATCATCGACGGAGCAGTCGTTTATCACCAGATGATCAAACCCCGGAGCGTTATTTCGAATATCATCTACAGTCTTTAATATACTGGCTTCTTCGTTGTAAGCCGGTATTATGACAAGGCATCTTTCCATTGCGTTTCCCTGTCTATTCAATATCGGCTCCGGCACTTATCTGTGCGGCATCGCCGTTTCCGCCTTCTTCATCTGAAGCCGCTTCACCGTCGATATCGGCCGAAACTTCACCTGCTCCCGTATCATTTGCGCTCACGCTTTCCGGAGAGGGGACCGTGATATTACGGAACTTTCCGGACTCTAAAAGATAGCACATCGCAGCATATATCTCATCACCGATCTGCCTGTATCCCGCGATACCGGGGTGCATCCCTTCATCGGGATAAACATCGGTTATCTCTGTATGAGGATTGACGGCTCTTACCGTCTGGTTAAATCCCTTGTCGGTATCAAATACCATCGCGGTCGGAACTAAAGTCACATTTTCATATGCCTTTGCACGCTCTATTATCTCTTTATTGAGATTTGAGATCATGAGCCTTCTCTCGGCGGCATTTATCCCGCGCATCGCATCATAACCCGGCTTGTGGGGCATAAGTCCCATTCCGTCCTGACCGGCGGGATAAAGCGGTAGTGATAATAAAATGGGGATCGAAGGATCACTCTTCCTTATCGTATCTACTATCGAAAAGATCGCATCCGCGTTATCATTCGGATCGATATCAAGACCGTTCATCCCCAAAAATACCTGAACGGCATCGGGGAATATACCTGTGGAGCTTACATAATAATCCCAGTCAAACACTCCCGTATCGGGATTGGTAAAACTGTTGGGAGCATCGGCTCCGTAAAGCTTTCCGTAATACATCTCGGAAGGGGATATACCGGGGATCGATTCATACTTAAGGCCTTCGGTATCTCCGCCTCTTCCCATGTGATTTATCTTATCACCGGATCTCGCCCTGGTATAGCTTTCCCATTCGGTGCCCGCACTTAAACTGTCACCTATCGTAACAAGCCCGGCGCTGCTTACGGTGTCATAAGCAAAAACATCTCTTACCACGTTGAGCCTGGTCTGCGCACTTGCCACTTCTATCATGCTCTCATCATAGACAGTTAGCGTCAGAAGATGCTCTCCTTCTTCACCTTCCACCGGATTAACGGAGAATTTATCCTTCATGCAGTCACCAATGCTGCAGTCCCAGAAAAATGAATAACGATCAAGGTCCACATTGGTACATACATTGGCGTTGTAAATATCCATGGTCATCCCGGTGCAGACGTAGATATTCTCAGGAAGGATCAGTTCGGGAGTCCTTATATTTTCCTTCCCGCTTATATCCTCCCTCATACGCTCTATCGTCGTTTCATGGGAATCTGTCTTATCCATGAGCTGCGCGATGGATTCCTGCATCGAATCGTTCTTTCCCTTAAGGTCAACGATAACGAATGCTTCCGCCACACAGAACATTACGATCAGTATAAATAATATCACAGTCAGGATATGTCTTTTCAGCATTTCTTCCTCCGAAACAATAACATATCTATTTTACATCAAATCAGCTTTTCATACAATGCCATATATTTTTCATAGCATTTTGTCTTTTCGTACTTTTCCGCCCTTTTTCTGCATTCATTTTTGTCAAAGGCTCCGTTTGCGGCTTTTACGATCGCTATCTTTAATGCTTCATAATCGGGCTTTCTTACCACAAAGCCCGTCTCCTTCGTTACAGATTCACCGCTTCCTCCCGTATCATATGTGACAACAGGCGTTCCGCAGGCTAAGGCTTCAAGATTGGTCGTGGGGAAATTATCTTCGAGTGTCGCATTGACAAAGACATCCGCAGAAGCATAAATCTTTCTTAATTCTTCGGTATTTGCCGTCTTTCCCATCGGATCGACCTTATCCCCGTATTTCTTTTTCAGCTCTTTTATCTTCTTATCATTAAGGCCCACAAGACGAACGAGATAGTCATCGGAAAGATCTTCGCACAGTCTTTCAAAATAATGAAGTCCTTTTCTGTGCTCCCATACATTTGCTACGCCAAGGACGATCTTCCTGCCGTCAGCATCTTTTTTCTGTCCCTTATCATCCGGATAAAATACATTAAGATCGATCCCGTTGGGTATGACAAAAACCTGATATTCCTTTAAAAATGATTTCCTGACTTCTTCCGAAAGCCACGAGGAAGGGGTTACGATCTTCAGATTCTTAACACCCGTAAAAGCTTTTCTCTTTCTTAAATAGGCATTCTCGGAATTATCCTTAAAAAGGGCATAAGGATAGACCTTCGCGTGATGGATACAGTTATTACATCCGGTCTTCCATTTATCACATGCCGCATAATCATAATATGCGCAGTGTCCCGTATAACTCCAGCAGTCATGGAGCGTCCATACGACGGGAATATTGCTTTTCTTAAGGAAATCAAAAAATATCTCAACCTGGATATAAAATCCATGGATATTATGAAGATGGATGATATCGGGACGGATCTCAAGGATCCATCTTATAAGATCCTTAGTAACTTTAGCGGAACCGAATCCCGCCTCACCCATAAAGAAATTGCGCATGACGTGGCGATAGAAATCGCCCTTATTCCCGATAGTGATACCGGTCTTTCCCTCGGGGACTTCGCCTCTTCCTATCGCAAGATAAGGCTCATATCCCTTATCCGCGGATACATCATAAAGGTCGCACATTATCCTTCCGACACTCGAACCCTTAGCGACCGTATTTATCTGTAAGATCTTTTTCTTCAATTCACATATCTCCCTAAGCAAACATTTTACCACATAAAAAGAAAATGCGCGACCATACAAATTAAGGTCGTCCTATTGCACCGCGTTTGCCGATTTGGTATATTCAAAAGAGACTTTATCAAATAAGATAAGCCCTCATATGAAAGGAATAATCATGCTCATCCTTCAACCGATAGGCGGTCTTTGCAACCGCATGCGTTCAATAAATTCAGCGAGGATACTTGCGGAAAAAAGAGGCGAAAAGCTCACCGTGATCTGGTTTAATAATCATGAGCTCGGAGCCGATTTTGAAGACATATTCGAAAAAACAGATGCCTTTAAGATAATAAACATATCTTCAAAGTATTCCCCTCTAAAGATGTTTTATCAGGGGATCTGCCGCCTTTTCGGAAGTACGGTCGGAAATGAAGATATAAGAAATAACCGTGCGGACGGCTTTTTAAACGAAGACTATATGTCTTCTCTTAAGAAATTAACCTATATTGCTACTGAGGAACATTTCTATCCCTCGAATGATTATTCTCCCTTTATTCCGATAAGGAGCATCTTATCTTCGATCGAGGAGATCTCTAAAGCGTTTACTCCGTCTACAGTGGGTATACATATAAGGCGCACAGATAATATGCCTTCAAAAGACAAAAGCTCCACTGATGCATTTATCACATCAATGGAGGCTGTCCTTAAAAAAGATCCCGATGCCACGTTTTATCTTGCGACCGATGATATGAACGAAGAAGCAAGACTTCGCGAGCACTTCGGGGATAAGATAATATCAAATAAAAACCGCGATCTTTCACGCGCATCCGTAAACGGGATAAGGGATGCGCTCATCGATCTTTTCTGTTTGAGCAGGGCGAACGCTATCATCGGAAGTTACTTCTCATCCTTTACGGATACCGCAGCCGCCATGCACGGCATTCCCCTTACGATCGCCGGGGAGCAGGAAATAATGTAAACGTGGGTTTGCAATCATTCAATGCACACGGCCGTGTACTCGCCGTGATCCGCGATGACTTTATCCCCGTGCGGGATCAGCTCGCTTCTGTTTGTAAAGAGTATTACCGGCGTTCCGCCTTCCGCAGCCGATACAGCCCCGGCATCTCCCCCGTTTTTGCAAAACGCGTTGCAATAGGCTTCTGCCATGAATACATCCTGCTGAGACCACTCTTCCTCGACGGTATTTCCTTCTTCCGTTACATAAGCAAAATCCACATACATATCATATCCGTTATATTCGGGATGTTCTTCCCCGACATTTTTTATTAAAAGCTGCAGGTCGTTTAAAGCATTCCCGTTCACGCCTAGATTATTAAATATCCCGAAGAGTCTTACAGAGAATACCAGACCTGTCACCGCACATGCAACAGCAAGTATCCTTCCGGCTTTTTCACGCCTTTTTAAGGCCTCTCCTGTCAGAAATGCGGTAAGCACCAAAAGCCCCGTGACCGCAGGATATTCGTACCATAAAAGCTTTGTGGATACGAGAGAAAAGCATAAAAGCGGCATAACGCTCCATAAAATGAGCCCGATAAGTCTGTCCTTAAGATCCGCTCCCATTTTTTCTTTGCCGGATGCAAATATGATCATAAGAGCAGCAACGGCTATCATCAGCGCGATAAAATAAATCTGCACGCTCCCGCTCATGTCACCGAAGAAATACGAAAAATAATATGAGAATCCGGCTTCGTTGCTTCCAAATCCGCTCTTGCTCCTTCCGAGCACATCCGTCTCCCACATCAGTTTGAAAAATTTGGGTCCGTCCGAAGCAAACCTGGCACCGGCCCATAGGATGACAGGAATAAGAGTAAAGCCTAAAAATCTCCCCCACTCTTTTTTTGATATCTTTACGATAAGTCCCGTTGATAAAAGATATACGATCCCTATGATCGCTATCATACCGGCATGGAAACTCTTTGTAAGAAATCCGAGTGCAAAAAGTAATCCGCATAAAGAAAGATTTCTTTCATCGTCCCGTATCTTTGTCATCGTGATCATCGCCAGAGCAAATATCATCACATAAAGGCTGTCCGCATCCCCGGCCCTTACCATATGCGCAAGGAACGGCGTAGTATTTCCGGCCAGTAAGATCAGCGTAAGAAGAGCAGCCACCCTTCCCGTTTTCTTTCGAACAAAGCAGGCTGCGGCTGCGGCAGTTACCAGATAAAAACATACCGACGGAAAACGAAGTGCAAATACATTTTTCCCGAATATCAAAAATGAGATCATAAGCGACCACATTGAAAGCGGCGGCTTTAAGTTATAATAATCCGTCTGCCCGAGATAAGTGCTCCTTATAACATTGCCATACCTCAGCATTTCAAGAGCGTTTACGCCGTGTCTGGATTCATCCCAGGGATCCACATATTTTACATCCAGTTTATACAGACCAAGTACGGCGATCCAGAGCATGAGAGCAAAGAACAGGATCTGATAAGCTCTCTCAAATCTGTCTCTGTCAACACATGACAGGATCCTGTAAAGGGACGGCGACAGGATAAACAAACGGTCCGAGAGTTTTATCCCTCCTTCAGACTTGGAAACGGCTCTGACATATCCTTTAAGCCTCTTTTTTTCCTCTCTTTCAGAGGGCATCTCTTCACTTAAAGGGTAGTAGTAATGGATGGCTCCGTCGGCTCTTGCACGAAGAGCATATGAAACCTGTTTTTCATCGCCCTTTTCCTCAAAGTGCTCTATCCTTTCATCAAGTGCATCAAACCAGTTAAGCCTCTTTAAATTGAATTTACCCCTGGTTATACTCTCATCCATCTTATAATATGCATAAAGAGGCCTTCTTAAATACACGCCCTTCTTTGCCTTCTCATATATAAGATAGGTCGTCGCTTCATCCTCGTGTATCCTTCCCTTCGGAAATCTTACACCCTCCCACAGACAAGCCTTATAGATCTTATTCCAGGCAACTATGAAATATGTCGCATCCACGTGATTTGCATCGTAAAGATTCTTTAAAAGATCCTGCGTTTCATATACTTCGCACTCTCCGTCAAATGCGTGGACATTTTTATCTATGTCAAAGAATGATGCCTCTTCCGTATCGGCAGACGTTTCTTTGTAGGAACACATCGCCACATCAGCATCATTTTCATCCATCTCTTTCATAAGGATGTCGATAAAATCCGGAGAGATATGATCGTCACTGTCGACAAATACGATGTAATCTCCCGTAGCGATATCAAGCCCGGCATTTCTTGCATCGGAAAGCCCTCCGTTTTCCTTATGAATGACCTTTATCCTCTTATCTTCCTTTGCAAGAGCATTACAGATATTGCCGCAATTATCGGGAGACCCGTCATCTACAAGGATAACCTCGAGATTATCGTAACTCTGCTTAAGTATCGATCTTACGGATCTTTCCAGATATTTTTCAACATTATATATCGGTACAATGACCGAAACTGTTTTTTCCATCAAAACTCCTCTATGCGTTTAACAAAAGCATACCGGCGAGGGTTATCGCCAGTATGCTTTTGAATGGTCTTTTAATGGTCGTTTGCTTATCAGCCCTGAGCGGACATACCTGTGGATGCCTGAAGGAGCTTCTGCTTTAATTCGCCCTCGATATTCTGAAGCTCTACCTGAGCGGCACGTCTCTTTTCCGAGCCTTCCTTCTGGATACGAAGGACCTCGTCCATTGTGGAAATAAGCTGCTGGTTGGTATATTTTAATGTTTCGATATCCACTATTCCTCGCTCCGATTCTTTTGCACTTGCTACGGTTGCGATCTTTAATGCGTCCGCATTCTTCTTTAATAGCTGATTGGTCATATCGTTGACTTCTCTCTCTGCCTTTGCTGCCTGGGTTGCATGCTCTACGCCGATGGCAATGACCATCTGGTTCTTCCACAGAGGGATCGTGTTTACGATCGTAGACTGGATCTTCTCGGCCATCATCTGGTCGGACGCCTGTACCATCCTGATCTGGGGAGCTGTCTGAAGTGCGATGTTCCTGGTTATCTCAAGATCATAGAGCTTCTTCTCGAATCTTTCGATCTGATCGGCAAGTTCCTTGGCTTCCTGAGTATCCTCCATAAGTCCGGATTCCTGAGCCTTTTTGTTTAATGCGGGAAGGTCGTTATTCTTTACTTCTTCAAGCTTCTTCTTTCCTGCCATAATGTACATGGTAAGCTCTTTGAAATATGTAAGGTTAAGGTCATACATCTTATCGAGTATGTCTATGTCCTTAAGAAGAGTTACCTGATGCTTTTCAAGCTCGCTTTGGATCGCGTTTACATTGGTCTCGACCTTGGAATATTTTGCTCTCATTGCGGTCAGCTTGTTCTCGCCCTTTTTAAAGAGTGCGGATAAGCCTTTTGCCTCATTATCAACATCAAAGTTCTTAAGCTCTGTAACAAGGCCCGTGATCATATCACCGATCTCGCCCATGTCTTTCGTGCGGACATTTCCGACTGCCTTCTCGGAGAAATCAGCCATCTTTTTCTGCGTTCCTGCACCGTAGCTTAATATTGCTCTTGAATTCCTGATATCTATCTGTGTGGCAAAACTGTCAACCTGCGCAAGCTCTTCGGGAGTAAGACTTGTCTCTTCCTTGATCTCCACTGCCTTTACCGGTTTGGAATCCACTACCGCAACCTCATTTGTTCCGGCCTCTTCAACATCAAATGTAAGTACGGGCGCGTGAGGTGCCTCCAAAATGATATCTTTAACTTCTTCTGCCATGATATCTCCTTTCTTTCCCCTTTGTCTTTTTTATAATTTTAATTCAACGCCGGCTTTGCCGACCTTTTCGGCTGACATTTCCTTTTCCATGAGTCCGTCCTGGGCCATCATGGTCTTCATTACAGAAATATCCGAGGTAACATCCCATGCCATTTCCTCAAACATACTGTCAAGGAGCCTTTCATAGGCATCATTAATGGTATCCATTACCGCTTCTATTTCCTGTCTTGTATTAACGATATTTTCTCCCTCGACATTCTGTTTGTCAAGTTCCACGTAGGCCGATAAAAGCTTTTCCGTCGTGGGGAGATAGTACTCCATGAACTTTCGAAGATCATCCGCAGATGCCGGATTTTTCTCTACCTGCTCAAATATCCTGTTGGTGATGCTCTCAAGCCTGTAGAGCTTATTGGACATCTCTCTGTCATCGGGGATAAGATCGTTATATTCCCTGACTTTTTTGATATATGCTCTTCCGTCCCGAAGGACAGCGGAGGTGCTGTCTTCTTTGCCGCCTGCCGCCTGTGCGGCTTTCCTTTTTTCTTCCTCTTCTTTTCTTATACGATCCGCTTCAAGTTCCCTCGCCCTGCCGCTTTCAACCGCCTGCATGTACTGGCCGAAAGCCCTGTCGGTGAGCATTACCGTTTCCTGTCTTTCGTCCATTCTCGCAAAGGGAAGGAATCCGAACTTCATCATTTTCAATATGTCTTTTTTGAGCTTTTTGGCATTTAATCCAAGTCTCTTAGCAAGATCGGAGATCGAAAAATATTCCGCATGTCCGAGCGCCTGACCATATCTGTAATAATCCACGGAAAGACGATGCTTTAATGCTCCGTTATAAAAGCCTTTTCCAAAAAGTCCTGTAATAACATAGGCAAGAGCAGTAATAAAAAGTCCGGCAAGCGAATGGGAAATATCTCCTGCAGCTATATAAGACCCGAGAACTGCAGTAGATGCTATTGAAAATACGCCGCTCCACAATCCGCCGATCGCGGTCAGTATCATCTGGGCTATACCCGTTCCTGTGCCGACTCTCTTCATAAGGAAAGGGGTCTTGCCGACATTCGAATATCCGGGGACGGTATAATACTCCTTGGAAGCATGAACATTGGTGGGATTTGGCTTAAACTGCGTTCCGCTTCCCATATAGTTGACATGACTGTAGTGTATGTTTTTGGCGCCGCCGTTTGCTGCGTAGTATCCGGTATTATTCGGAGCTTTCCCCTCAGGACGGTAAGCCTGAGCTCCGGGAGCATTACCGGCTCTGTTTTTCGCTGCATTTTCCGCAGCGCTGCTGACTGCCTGCCCGAATGCTTTTCCTGCCGCACCTACGGCTGCTCCCGCTGCAGCGGCTCCTCTGGCAAATGCCCGGGCTCCGGATGAATAAGCCTGATTGGTACCGGCAAAATTAGTCCTGTATACTCCGTCGCGTCTGTTGGTATTTTCAACAGTTCCGGAATATACGGTCTTGTCCCCGGGCTTATTGTTCTTATCCTTAAGTCCCGCCTCTACGGAATTCATATAGGCTGTCGCCTCATATATCCTTCCGGAGATCCTGGATCCCAGATCACTGTATTGATTTGTCTCGACCGCTGTCATGACATCGCCTAAGATATCACTTCCGGCTCTGATCAGTTCATTTACATCCATGGTTTAATTAATGTAATTAAGAGGATTAACCTGTGTTCCGTTTATAAGTATCTCAAA
>DMCJ01000217.1 GCA_003446735.1 Lachnospiraceae bacterium
TAAGGAACATCTCAACAAACTGAACGAGTGCCGCTATGACTAAAATGAATACGATTGTCTTTAGATAATCAAGTCCCAGGGGATCCAATATGAATTTATAGATGAGCGCGGTAACAAGGCTGGCAAGCGTGATGACAAAGATCACGGCCATTCCCATACCGACCGCGGTGTTCGTCTTTTTGGAAACACCAAGGAAAGGACAAAGGCCTAAAAACTGACTTAATACCACGTTATTTACGAGGGCTGCACCAAGTGCGATTATCACAAGCTCAGTCATCTGTCTTTACCTCCCCATCCTCATTTTTATCGCCGTCTTCTTCCGCTTTTTCTTCTACCGGCTTTTCTTCTTCCGGCGTTTCTGTTTCAGCCGTTTCTTCTTCTATTTTGACTTCTTCGTTTTTCACTTCTTCGGGCTTATCATCTTGAGGCTTGTCTTCCTCAGGCTTAACCTCCTCAGGCTTGTCTTCCTCAGGCTTTGCCTCTTCAGCCTTTACTTCTTCAGTCTTAACCTCTTCGGCCTTATCTTCGGCCTTTACGCTGTCATCATAGAACTTCCTCGATGCGCAGCCCATATCCCCGCAGGAAGCACAATCCTTAGCACAGCCGCTTTGGATCCTGCTCATATCCTTGCCCTTTTTCTCGCCCTCGATCTTTATCTTATTCTGGATCGCGGTTAAGATCGAAAGAACAAAGAATGCTCCGGGCGCCATGATAAAGATACTCACGGGAACAAAGCTTTCCGGCATGAAATGATATCCGAAGATCTCTCCTGCGCCAAGCACTTCCCTTATGCTTCCGATTATGGTAAGGGATATCGTAAAGCCTATGCCCATTCCCAGGCCGTCAAAAAATGAAGGGATAACGGGATTAGAGTAAGCATATGCCTCGGCACGGCCTAAGATTATACAGTTAACAACGATAAGCGGGATATAAAGCCCGAGCGCCGAGTAAAGCGAGGGGATAAATCCCTTTAAAAGCAGCTCCGTCATCGTAACAAAGCTTGCGATTATAACTATGAATGCGGGAATACGCACCCTGTCAGGTATCACCTTTCGAAGGAGTGAGATAAATACATTTGAAAGGGCAAGTACCGCGGTTGTTGTAAGTCCCATTCCCAGGCCGTTTATCGCACTTGTCGTAACGGCGAGCGTCGGACACATACCGAGCATTAAGACAAGGGTGGGATTTTCCTTTACTATACCGTTATAGAGTCTTTCACCTATCTTATTCATGCGCCCACACCCCCTTTCGTTATTTCAAAAAAGGCTGTAAGGCCCGCATTTACTCCGTTAGTTACGGCAGTCGTTGTGATCGTAGCTCCCGATATCGCATCTATCGTGCCCTGCGAAGGATTTCCGCCTCCGCCTTTTACAAAGCTTATATTATCGACTTTTATATCTTTAAGCTGAGATGTAAGTACGGGATCAGCCTTCATACCAAGTCCGGCTGTCTCTGATATCTCAAGTATGGATATGCCGTTTAATGTACCGTCCGATCTTATTCCCATGGAGAATCTGATATCACCGCCATATCCTTCATGGTCATTAACCGTGATAACATATCCCAAAGTATTTCCGGCGTTATCCAAGGCTCTTACAACAGCTTCGATATCTGCCTTAAACCCGGCTTCCTTTACTTTTTCACTTAAAGCTGCAGAGGAAACTCCAAAGCCCTCTTCATTTTCATCAAAGGATGCCGCATCGGAAAATACTTCATTCCACGCCTTCATCTTAGCTTCTTCCTCAGCCTTTTTTATGGGCTCAGCCGTAACTTCATGAACGACTCCGAGTAAAAGGCCTGCGATAAGGGTAATGGCAAAAAGTATGCCTGCTTCTTTTAACATCGTCTTCATACCGTCTTTTTCCCCCTTCCAAAGCCCTTCGGAAGTGTTACCTTCTCAATAAGGGGAACTAAGATATTTCCGAGGATGATCGCATAAGATACGCCCTCTGCGCTGGCCCCGAACACCCTGAATATACCTGTGAGTATTCCGAGGACGATGCCGTAAACATATTGTCCTTTTATGGTCACCGGACGAGTCACATAGTCGGTAGCCATGAAAAATGCTCCGAGCATGAGTCCGCCTCCGGCTAAGTTAGCGGCTATGTAGGGGAACGAAAGTCCTTTTCCCGAAAACAGGATAAGGAATACCGTAAAGCTGATGATATAGGAAAACGGGATCTTAAGATCTATGACTCCCGCCATTATCATGATCGAAGCTCCGATAACTATGGCTATCATCGATGTTTCACCTATGGTACCTGCGGTATTACCGATTATCATGCTCAGGATATCAACTTCTCCTCCGGCCTTTAATGTCGCAAGAGGTGTTGCTCCGGTATAAGCATCACAGTTAAAATTCGTCATTATGGATGTAAATGAGATAACAAGAAAACACCTGGCTCCGAGAGCGGGATTCATGAAATTCTGCCCCAGTCCGCCAAATAACATCTTAACGACTACAACGGCAAACACACCGCCAATCACCGGGATCCAGAAAGGAACGGATACCGGAAGGTTAAGACCTAACAATATACCGGTAACGACCGCCGAAAGATCACCGATGGTAACCGGCTTTTTAATTATCTTACAGAAAAGAAACTCCGATAATACCGTACTGAATACGGATATCAGGATGATTATAAGAGCACGCAGCCCGAAATTATATACACCAAAACCCGCAGCCGGAAGAAGGGAAATTATAACGCAAAGCATTATCCCCCTAGTCGAGGCTTTATCACGTATATGGGGATTTGATGAAACCTTTAACTGATCCATCCTGCCCTCCTACTTCTTTTTTCTGTCTGCAAGTATCATCTTGCGCATTGATTTTATCTGCTGAGTAAGCTGTCTTTTGGCGGGACATACAAAGCTGCAGCAGCCGCATTCGCAGCATTCCATACCGTTCCATTTCCGGAAGTTCTCCTTGTCGCCGTGAGCGGCAAAATCCGCAAGTCTTGCGGGGATGACTCTTCCGGGACATACCTCCACGCATCTGGAACAATTGATACAGGGACCTTCTTTAGACGAAGAAACCTGATCCTTTGTAAGACATAAAAGAGCCGATGCGGTCTTGGTAGTCGGAACGTCAAGGTCAAAGAGCGCAAATCCCATCATAGGGCCTCCGTTTATGACCTTTTCGGGCTCCGATACAAAGCCTCCGGCTTCATCTATGAGCTCTTTGTAATTGGTACCTATCATTACCCTGAAATTACAGGGATCTTTTATGGCATCTCCCGTGACCGTTACTATCCTCTCCATAAGGGGAATATTGTAACGGACGGCCGCATTTATCGCAACGAGCGTATCCACATTATCAACAACGCAGCCCGCATCGGCGGGAAGCATGTCGGAATTGATCTCTCTCCCGGTAGTCGCGTAGATAAGCGCACGCTCCGCTCCCTGAGGGTATTTGGTCTTAAGTGCTGCGACCGAGATCCTCGGCTCGTCCCTGGTAAGATCCTTTAAGATCTTAATGCAGTCGGGCTTATTATCTTCAACTGCAAGTATTCCCTTTGCATTATCAAAAAGCTCAAGGACACATTTAAGACCGCCTATCACTTTTTCGGGCTCTTCTATCATCCTTCTGTAATCGGACGTAAGATAAGGCTCGCACTCTGCGCAGTTGGCTATGACATAGTCGATCTTTTCAGGCTCTTTGGGGGATAATTTTACATGAGTCGGAAAGCCCGCTCCGCCCATTCCGA
>DMCJ01000001.1 GCA_003446735.1 Lachnospiraceae bacterium
TGCCCATAAAAACCGCTCTCAATTTAAATCCTCCCCTGCAGCCTCGCCGGTATTTCCTTCTGAGCCGGCCTCATCGCCTGCTGACGCATCTTCAACGGGCTCATCGCCTGCTGACGCGTCTTCATCGTCTTCATCGGATCCGCCCCTTGTCTCAAGCGGGATCGGAGCCGTGCCCTCTTTATTCATCCTGACAAGCTCCTCGTTATCATAAATCTTTCCGTCTTCGGCAAGTTCCGTGTACATCTTGCCGTCAAGATGGTCCATTTCATGAACGAGCGCCCGCGCCAAAAGGCCCGTGCCCTCTATCTCATATTCTTCCATATCCTCATTAAAGGCCACGACCTTAACGTGGTTGGGTCTTGTAACGACACCGGATTTATCCGGCACCGAAAGACAGCCCTCATATCCTCTCTGCTCTCCGTCTGCTTCGATGAGTCTCGGATTTATAAGGACGTAGCATTCTTCACCGGGTTCTTCTCCCACATCCACAACACATATCCTCTTTAAGATACCCACCTGAGGCGCCGCAAGGCCGCAGCCGTTGGCATCCCACATGGTCTCAAACATATCGTCTATGAGAGTGCGCGTCCTTTCGTTTACGCTCTTTACCTCTTTGCAGACTTTGTTAAGTATGGGATCTCCTATCTTCCTTATCGTTCTTATTGCCATTTCTTCCTCCTGTATCAGTACGCGTTCATCGGATCAAAGTCAAAAGTAAGGGTGGACGTATTATAGTCCTTATCTCCCTTATCGGTCATTTCCCTAAGCAGAGCCTCCACTCTGTCCTTTGCCCTTATAAGATCATCTTCGTTTTCGCTTCTTATGTAGATGACTTTCCTGAATCTGTCATTTATCCTTGAGATCGATGCATCTGCGGGTCCTATCACTCTGACACTACTGTCAGAAACACACACATTCTTTACTTTTTCGGAAAACGAATCAAGCCTCCCCTTGTCACTTCCCGTAAGAAGTATCGCAAGCATGTGCGAATAGGGCGGGTAATAACACATCTTCCTGTAAGCATATTCCTCATCATAAAATGAAAGATAATCCTGTGAAACAGCACATTTTATGGCATAATGATCGGGTCTGTAGGTCTGAAGGACCGCACTTCCCTTCTTTTCGCCCCTTCCGGCCCTTCCGATGGCCTGGGTAAGAAGATTAAACGTCCGCTCATTGGCCATATAATCTCCCTGAAAAAGCGAAAGATCCGCCGCTATTATGCCTACAAGAGTCACATTCGAAAAATCATGACCCTTTACTATCATCTGAGTGCCTATAAGTACATCGGCCTCACCTTCGGCAAAGGCTGAAAGTATCTTTTCATGATCGCCTTTTTTCTTTACGGTATCCGCATCCATGCGGATCGTCCTTATCCCGGGCAGGATCTCTTTTAATTTTTCTTCGACCTGCTCGGTTCCTGCCGAAAATCCGGCTATATATTTGGATCCGCACTCCGGGCAAAACTGCGGTCTTATTTCTTCATATCCGCAGTAATGACATACAAGTTTCGTCCTGCCGTGTTCCGTGAGCGAAACATCGCAATGAGGACATTTAGCCACATATCCGCAGCTCCTGCAGCTTATAAAGCCTGCATATCCTCTTCTGTTTAAGAAGAGCATGGCCTGGGTGCCGTTTTCCTTTACTTCCTTAAGCTTTCTTACAAGACTTGCCGAAAAAATGCTCTTGTTTCCGCGTTTCAGCTCATCCCGGAGATCTACGACCTCAACTTCGGGCAGCTGCCTCTCCTTATATCTTTTATTTAAAGTAAGGAGCGTGTATTTACCGCTTTTGACCCTGGAAAAGGCCGTAATGGAAGGTGTCGCGCTTCCTAAGACCAGTGGCGCATCATGCATTTTGGCAAGCTCAACCGCGACCTCTCTTGCATGATATTTCGGAGGGGTATCGCTTTTATAGCTGGATTCGTGCTCCTCATCCATTATGATGAGTCCTAAATTGTTAAAAGGTGTAAAAAGGGCGCTTCGCGGCCCTATCATTATCTTTATCTCGCTTTTTTTGGCTCTTTCAAACTGATCGAATCTCTCGCCCGCCGAGAGCTTTGAATGGATGAACGAGACCATTTTGCCGAACCTTCTGTAAAACCTTAAAACAGTCTGATAAGTAAGGGCGATCTCCGGGATAAGCACTATGACTTCCTTCCCGTCTTTTAAGACCTCCTCTATCATCTTCATATATACTTCGGTCTTTCCCGAACCCGTAACACCGAATAAAAGATAGGTCTTTGCCCTTTTGTTCCTCAGGTCCTCCATAAATATATCAAATGCGCTTTGCTGCTCGTCATTTAATATAAGTTCGTCCTTTTCGCTCTCCCTTATGTTTACGGGGTCGCGGTAAGTCTTAAATTCGGTGATCTTTATGACATCCTGCTTCTCTAAAGACCTTAAGGTCGAAGCGGAAACATTAAGTTTACCGGTAACAAAAGAATATGAAAGCGCATCTACGTTTTCAAAAGCATCAAGCAGCCTTTCCTTTGCGCTGTGATGCTTTATCATCGCCTCTTTTAAAAGCTCTTTTCTTACCTTTTCGCTTACTTTGAGCGTCAGTTCCTTTTCGCTTATGCTTTTAACCGTCTTTTTAACCGGAAGAACGGTCTTTAAGGCCGCGATCATGGTCGATCCGTAATGCCTTTTTATAAATGCCGCAAGGCTGATCATCCTGCCCTCGGCACTTATGCTGTTATCTACGATATCTATGATCTCTTTTGTCTTATCGGGGTCAAAAACGGCTTTGTCCTGAAGTTCAAGGACATAGCCTTCTATAATCTTATCCGATCGCCCGAAAGGGATCTTTACGAGCATCCCGGCCTCTATTTTCCCTCTAAGATGCTGCGGAATGGCATATTGAAAAGGTCTGTCCACCTTCTCGTGCGATATTTCTATGCAGACGGCGGCAAATTCAGGTTCCTTTTCCATAGTTTTCCCTGATGCTTTCGTAATCTGCAGGTGGCTCCTGCCTGCCGTTTAAGACATCCTTAATGATATCCCTTTCATCCATGGGATATTTCACGCCGTTTATCTCCTGGTAATCTTCATGTCCTTTTCCGGCTAAAACGATGACATCGCCTTTTCTGCCGGTCTTTATCGCATAGGCGATCGCTTCGCGGCGGTCTTCTATCGTGATATATGCTCCCTTTGTCTTATTCATTCCGACAATGATGTCATTTATTATATCCGACGGCTTTTCCGTACGGGGATTATCGCTGGTTATTATCGTAAGGTCCGCGAGCTCTCCGCTGACCTGCCCCATATCATATCTTCGAAGCTTTGATCTGTTGCCTCCGCATCCGAAAAGACTGATAAGGCGCCCCGGCTCATATTCCTTAAGCGTCTTTAGAAGGCTTTCGAGCGCCATCGCGTTATGGGCATAATCTATCATAAGCGTGAAATCGTCGGAAACCTTGACCATTTCTATCCTGCCTTTTACCTTTGCACAAAGCAGGGCATCCTTTATGACATCTGTGTCAATTTCAAATCTGTCACACACGGCAATGGCTGCAAGAGCATTTCATACGGAAAATCTTCCCGGTGAATGGAGCGTGACCGGAATATCCCTTTTTCCCTTTACATCAAAGGAGACACCCAAAAATCCCTCTCCGTTTATAAGTTCTGTGTTTTCTGCCATATAATCCGCTTTGCCCTGCGATGAAAAAGTGACACATTCGCAGGTGGCGTCTTTCATCATGTCCGAAACATGCTTATCGTCGGCATTAAATATCCCGTATCTGCACTGCCTGAAAAGAAGGCTCTTGCAATACAGATAATCCTCAAAATCCTTATGTTCGTTGGGTCCTATATGATCCGGCTCTATATTGGTGAACACTCCGATATCAAAGGTAAATCCCTGTGTCCTGTGCTGGAGAAATCCCTGGGAAGAAGCTTCCATGACACATATGTCACATTTCTCTTCGACCATTTTCGCAAAGGTTTCCTGGAGAACATATGATTCGGGTGTCGTATTTTTTGCCGGGATATGCTCATCACCTATGATCGTCTCGATCGTACCTACAAGCCCTACTTTAAAGCCGGCTTTTTCAAGCACCGCCTTTATAAGGTATGTCGTGGTGGTCTTTCCTTTGGTCCCTGTTATGCCTATCACCTTCATTTTATCGGCGGGATGCCCGAAAAATGCAGCCGACATAAAGGCAAGTGCATACCTCGTATCCTTAACTGACACAACTGTCACATCGCTGTGCGCTTCATAAAAATCAGCCGGCAGCTCCTTCATCACGACTATGATCGAAGCTCCGGCATCCGCTATCTCAGAGACCTTGTCATGAGTATCAAAATTAGCGCCTCCGATACATACGAAGGCGCAATCCTTAACTACTTCCCTGTTATCACGAACAAGCGCAGTGATCTCTTTATCGATACTGCCCCGGACTATTTCATATTCAAAACCCTTAAATAGTGATATTGCGTTCATATTAAGCTATTATAACACAATATATGGTATTTAACAAGACAAGCCTATTCAAGATTCGTATTTAAACTTATCACCAGGATATCATCGGATGCCGGGCTTTTTACAAAATAGTCCGTCACCTCGACTCTTCTGTAAATACCGTCATTTCCGACCTGTCTGACCACGAGGCTTACGGTCTTTTCACCATTATTATACTGCTTTATCAGGTTTTTCCTCGAAAACGTTTCCTTAAAACTCTCCCTGTCGTTTTCCTGCATCGTCGCAGATCCGTGTTCTATAAGCTCATCGAAATTGCCGGTCGCGGGACAGAATTTCGCGGTAAAATTCTCATAAGCCATCATATAATAGCTGTTCTTTGAAAGATTCGCGAATATGATGAGCGGATATTTCCTGAACATAACGGAAAGCAGAAGCTGACTGGCACTTGCCGGCGTCTGCTGCTCAAGGATATCGGTTTCGTGCATTGCCGTACCTTTTCCCAAACGGCAGAGTTCGATAAATTTATCTTCCGGCATCGGCATTTCAAAAAGATATCCCTGGATCGAGTCGCAGTTTACACTCCTTAAAAATCCGAGCTGTTCGGTTGTTTCCACTCCTTCGGCCACAGTCTCAAGGTGCAGTCTGCCCGCAAAATGGAAAATGCTCTCAAGCACTATCCTTTCCTTCTCATCCTGACAGTTGCTGCTAAAGAGCGACTTATCTATCTTTAAGATATCAACCGGCGCATCCTTGACAAAAGAAAGCGATGAAAGACCACTCCCGAAATCGTCGACAGCTACGCGGATCCCCGTTTCCCTGACTTTTTTGATAAACGGGATCATATCACTTCCGCCCGTCATCAGTGCGGATTCCGTTATCTCCATTTCAAACAATCTCTTATCGACATCGTATTTTCCGATAAGAGCGTTTAATCTTTCGACAAAAACCGCTTCCTTGACATGCCATCTTGAAAAATTTACCGAGATGGGTATCGCCTGATCGCCAAGCCCCGAAATAACTTTTAAGACCGACTCGGCCATGAACCAGTCAAGTTCGTTTATTGCATCACTCTTCTCAAGATCCGGAACAAACTCGGCAGGTAAGATGACACTTCCGTCACTTTTTGTCCATCTGGCAAGAGCTTCGGCCCCGGAAAGCCTTCCCGTCACCGTATCGTGCAGAGGCTGGAAGTAAGCCCGGATTTCGCCCTGATTTATCGCCTTTAAGATCGTTCTTACTTTTTTATCCACCAAAGCCACTTTAAATCCGCCGCCTTTCAGTTCTCGTCAAACTGCTTTACGTCATATTTTTCTTCACAATATTTGCATCTGTAGACTTCCTTCTCCTTATCCGCAAGGAAGAAGATATGCGGAAGGCCCTGTTCTATGGATGTGATGCATCTGGGATTCTTGCATTTTATGATATTACGGATCTCCGCAGGAAGCACGAGCTCGCGTTTTTCCACTATTTCAGCGTGCTTTATGACATTTACGGTGATCTCATGATCTATGAACGCAAGGACCGAAAGATCCAAGGTATCTATGTCACATTCCACCTTCAGGATATCCTTTTTCTCCATCACATTGCTTCGCGCGTTCTTTATGATCGCCACCGTACAGTCAAGCTTATCAAGCCCTAAGTGATGGTATATCGCCATACTCTTTCCGGCCTTTATATGATCAAGTACAAATCCTTCTTCTATCTTACCGACGTTTAACATCTCACTCCTCCTACACAAGCTCCAAAAGCGTTAATATAAGTGCCTCTCTGACATATACCCCGTATTGTACCTGCTTAAAATATGCAGCTCTCGGGTCGTCATCCACTTCGACAGAGATCTCGTTCACTCTCGGGAGCGGATGAAGGATGAGCATGTCTTCCCTCGCCTTTGCAAGCTTCCTTTTATCGAGGATATAGAAATCCTTTAATCTGACATAATCCTCTTCGTTGAAGAAACGCTCTCTCTGAACCCTTGTCATGTACAAAAGATCGAGTTCTCCGATGCTCTCTTCAAGGTTTATAACCTCTTCATATCCGATATTTTTATCTTTTAACATATCCGTGATATAGTCGGGAACCTTTAATTCCGGAGGCGATATAAAAATAAATTTTATCCCGTCGTACCTCGAGAGCGCATGGACGAGCGAGTGGACCGTACGTCCGAACTTAAGATCCCCGCAAAGACCTATCGTAAAATTATCAAGTCTTCCCTTTAACGACCTTATTGTCATCATATCGGTAAGAGTCTGTGTGGGATGCTGATGGCCTCCGTCTCCGGCATTGATGACCGGGATCGATGAAAAGCTCGCTGCTACCGTTGCCGCTCCTTCTTTGGGATGTCTCATCGCGCATATATCCGCAAAGCATGATATGACTCTTATCGTATCCGCAACCGATTCTCCTTTTGCTGCGGACGAGGAGGAAGCCTCGGAAAAACCTATGACCTGGCCTCCCAGGTTTATCATCGCGGTTTCAAAGCTTAATCTTGTCCTTGTGCTTGGCTCGTAAAAGCAGGTCGCGATCTTTTTTCCTTCACATTTTTTACTGTACTTCTCCGGGTTTTTCTCGATATCGGCCGCCAGATCGAAAAGATCGTCAAGCTCCTTGACCGAAAAATCGAGGGGGTTCATTAAATGCCTCATAATTCTCCTCTTTCCTGTATGGATTTATTACACAAAGAAAAGGCTGCCTCTTTCGAAACAGCCTGTTCTTTAACTTTTAAAAGATAAAAGATCTTCACTTGTTTTTCTTTTGGGAGCTGAAGGTTCTTCATCCGGGAATCCTACCGGGATAAGAGCCACGAGCTCTCGATCTTCGGGAAGTTCCAGAAGATCGGAAATGATCTTCCTGTCAAAAAGGCCTAAAATAACGCTTCCGAGCCCCTCCTCGTAAGCTGCCAGACAAAATGCCTCTGATGCGATGCCCGCATCGTACATCTGCCAGGTGTCACCTCTGTCAGTTGAAAATGAACCGTCTCTTTCAAAGCCGGATCTTTTGGTGACTACCGTAACCGCTATGAGCATCGGAGCACCTTTTATAATATTTCCGTTATTGGGCCAGATATCCGTTGCCTTTTCGGCTATCTCATCCTTTAACGCTCCTTCCACCGCGATATACCTGGTGATCTGGGTATTCTTCCAGCTCGGAGCAAACGATGCCGTATCAACGATTTTTGCGATAAGGTCGTGCGAAACCTTGTCTTCTTTGAACTTCCTGATGCTTCTCCTGCCTGTGATACATTCCTTTGCTGTCATATCATTCCTCCTCTCACTTTTCATTTTACTATATCACAATCACTTTTCTCTTTCAAGAAAAATTGCGTGACAAAAAGCCCCTGAAAATATATAATGTAAAGAGGGTTACAGGCACGCGAACGTGTCATTTTCTTATTATCGGGAGGACAGGTATGGCATTCGGATTCATTCCCCTTGAAAAAAGACTTAAAAACAATATAAGGAACTATGATCTTGACCAGCTTTTAGACATAGCTCTTATCTGCGATCTTTTAGATGATCTTAATCACGCTACGGGCATGAGCCTTCTGCTTACCGACAGGCATGGCGAAAAAGCAGCCAGCGCCGGTAACTTTCTGGGTTTTAAGCCGGACACTGCAAATACTCCCGGCCTTAAGATAAGAGTTTATGACAGGACTGTCGCTCACCTTTACACCAAAGACGAGGAATTAACCGACGAAGTCAAAAAGAACCTCGTTGACAGCCTCTTAAAGCAGCTCACCGATCACGCTTTAAGAAAATATGAGGCCAGCGAATACCTTCTTTACATAGACGAGCTTGAGCAGAAGCTTGAAAAGGAAAAATATCGTGCTACGCACGACGATAAGAACGATCCCCTTACAGGAGTGCTTACCAACACCCACTTCGAAGAAAAGCGACGTAAGATAGATGACGAAGCTACGATCCCCGTAGCCGCCATATGTGTAAATATCAATGACTGGAAATTTGTCAACGATCACTTCGGAGACGAAGAAAGTGACAGGCTTATCAGGATCGTTGCATCTTTTATGAAAGAGGAAGCCGGAAGCGAATACGTTATCGGTCGCTGCGGAGGCGATTTCTTCAACGTTCTGATCCCCTATGCCGAGGACGGAGAAGCAGCGCAGTATTGCGGCCGCATCCAGAAAAAGTGCCTTGCTTTCGAGGATCCCCATCTTTCTCCGAGCGTTGCCTGCGGCTATGCCCTTAAATATAATGTCGAACAGTCCTTAAACGATGTGCTATCCGATGCCGAATACGAAATGTTCAACAATAAATTCGAAGTTAAAAACGCCCCCGGCTATCGGGAGCGTCTTGAAAGAGTTCTTGTTTCCGGAAATTGACACAGTGTACAGTTATTCACGCGCTTTCCTGCATCTTTGAAAGGCGTGCAGCCTGATCTGCTGCGATAAGCGCATCCAGTATTTCCTGGATATCCCCGTTTAAAACATCATCAAGCCTGTATAAGGTCAGGTTTATCCTGTGATCCGTGACTCTTCCCTGCGGGAAGTTATACGTCCGTATCTTTTCGGATCTGTCTCCGGTTCCTATCTGACTTCTTCTAAGTTCCGCCTCTGCATCATGAGCTTTCTGACACTCGATGTCATATAATTTTGCCCTCAGCAGAGCAAAAGCCTTATTCTTATTCTGAAGCTGCGACTTTTCGGTCTGCGAATATACGACGATCCCTGTCGGGAAATGGGTAAGTCGCACGGCCGAGTCCGTTGTATTAACGCACTGTCCGCCGTTTCCCGACGCCCTCATCACATCTATCCTTATATCTTTCTCATCTATCTGAACATCCACATCCTCAGCCTCGGGAATAACGGCAACGCTGACCGTAGAAGTATGGATCCTTCCGCCCGATTCGGTCTTAGGGACTCTCTGTACCCTGTGAACGCCGCTCTCGTATTTAAGGACGGAATAAGCTCCGGCTCCTTCTATCATAAAAGTGACATTCTTCATTCCGCCTATGCCTATCTCTTCGCACTCGGCCAGAGAAACTTTCCATCTGCGCCCCTCGGCATAATGCACGTACATCCTGTAGATCTCGGCCGCAAAAAGTGCCGCCTCGTCTCCGCCGGCTCCGGCTCTTATCTCGACGATAACATTCTTTGAATCATTAGGGTCCTTCGGAAGAAGCAATATCTTAAGCTTTTCTTCGAGATCTTCCACATCCTTCTTTGCATCAGAAAGCTCTTCCTTAAGCATTTCCCGCATATCGGCATCAGACTCTTCTTCGAGCATCTGAAGGGAATCCGCCACATCCTGTTTTCTTTTTACATATTCTTTATATGCATCCGCAATAGGCGCAAGTTCTCCCTGCTCCTTCATAAGACTCTGGAAACGCTTTGAGTCATTGGCGATCTCCGGCTGGCTTAAAAGCCCCATGATCTCTTCATGCTTATGTACTATGTCTTCGATCTTTGCAAACATGTTATTCTCCTCGTGTGATCCTTATTTAAAGAAGCGGTCTGGTCCCACTGACAACTCTGTCATTTTTCGAATAATCCTTATGAACTTCAACTTCTATAAGTCCGGCCTCTTTGAAAAGAGA
>DMCJ01000094.1:0-3608 GCA_003446735.1 Lachnospiraceae bacterium
ACCGCCATTCCTTCGGGAAGGTTGTGAAGCGTTACCGCAAGGACCATCATCGTGGTCCTTTTTAATTTGGTGTGAGGACCTTCGGGAGTGTCAGAATTAACATGAAGGTGAGGAATGACGCAGTCAAGAATGAGCAGAAAGATGATCCCGAGCCAGAATCCGATAAAAGCAGGAAGAAAACTTAACTTTCCCATTCCTTCACATTGTTCCATAGCCGGGATAATAAGGCTCCATATGGAAGCGGCGACCATGACTCCGCTTGCAAATCCGGCAAGAGAGCGTTCTACTTTACTGCTCAAAGCATTTTTCATAAAAAGGACACAGCCTGCTCCAAGTGCTGTTCCTGCAAAAGGTATCATCAAACCCAATAATACGGTCAACGTCATAAATATCACCTTTCCTTACTGTTAGCATTATCTAACTTCACTATATAAATAACATTTATGCTAAATTACGTCAAGTTTTGTGATCAATCTTTTGTTGTTAGCGCAGTGATTACATGATATAATTCGAATGTATTTGCAATAATAAATATACGAACGGAGAGAATGCGTTGGATAACAAAGATAAAAACAGGAGATTGATCGGAGAGGTTACTGTACCGGGAGATAAGTCCATATCGCATAGGGCGATAATGCTCGGAGCGCTCTGTGACGGAGATGTTCATATTACTAATTTTCTGGAGGGTGCAGACTGCCTTTCCACAATAGATTGTTTTAAAAAGATGGGCATCGATATAGAAAGAGACGCAGATAAGGTAACTGTCCACGGAAAGGGCATTAATGGTTTAAAAGCGCCAAAAGAGATGCTTGATACCGGAAACAGCGGCACTACGACGCGCCTTATTTCGGGAATTTTATCCGCGCAGGATTTTACATCTCATTTAAACGGAGATGAATCCATACAGAAGCGTCCGATGAAAAGGATAATGGAACCTCTTTCAATGATGGGCGCGGATATTAAAAGCGATAAAGATAACGGATGTGCGCCGCTTACGATAAACGGAAGTAAGCTTCACGGCATTGATTATGTTTCTAAGATATCATCAGCTCAGGTCAAGAGTGCGATCCTTTTTGCGGGACTTTATGCTGATGGAGAGACAAGCGTTGATGAGCCTTATATAAGCCGCGATCATTCCGAGAGGATGCTTAAGTATTTTGGCTATGATGTAAAAAGAGACGGCACTAAAGTTGGCATAAAAGGCGGCGGAAAACTAATCGCCAAAGATGTTGAAGTCCCGGGAGATATCTCATCTGCTGCATATTTTATAGCTGCAGGTCTTATTACGCCGGGCTCCGATATACTCATTAAAAATGTCGGAATTAACGAGACAAGAGACGGTATCATTAAAGTTGCCAAGGAAATGGGCGGGGACATCGAACTTCTTAATATAAGAGAAGACGGGCCCGAACCGCTTGCTGATATTAGGGTTAAATATTCCGATCTTCACGGGATAAGGATTGACGGAAAGATCATCCCGACACTTATCGATGAGATCCCAATTATCGCGATCATGGCGCTTTCCGCAAATGGAGAAACCGTAATAGCGGATGCGGCGGAGCTTAAAGTAAAAGAATCAGACCGAATAGCGGTCATGGCGGAAAACATTAATGCCATGGGCGGAGATGTGACTCCGACCGATGACGGAATGATCATAAGAGGCGGGAAAGCTCTAAAGGGAGCAAAAATAGATTCTCATAAAGACCACAGAATAGCCATGAGCTTTTATGTGGCATCATTTATCGCAGACGGAGTTAATGAGATAAAAGATTTTGACTGCGTAAAGATCTCGTATCCCGGATTCTTAAATGATTTTGAAAAACTGACGGAGAACATGTAATGACTGATAAGAAGAAAAAGATCCTTAAAAGATTTTTCATAACGATCGGAGTGATCGTATTTATTGTTGCGGCTTTTATGACCTGGTATAACATTCACATGGCTTACGATATTGAGGAACATATCACTTACAATATCGACGAGATGGAAAAAGAGGGCAGGAGCTTTGAAAATGCATCAATAGTTTATTTTACAAAGGATATAAGCCCCGAAGGGCTTATGAACATATATGAAGAGCTTGGTATTACGCCTGAAGGAAATGTTGCTGTAAAACTTTCTACAGGTGAAGCGGGTAATCCGAATCATTTAGATCCCGATCTTATAAAAGATCTGGTTGATAGCGTAAACGGAACGATCATCGAATGCAATACGGCATATTCGGGCTCAAAAAGAGCAGATACCGCGATGCACAGACAGGTTGCAAAGGAGCATGGTTTTACCGATATTGCGGAACTTGATATCATGGATGAAGACGGATATATGGTTATCCCTGTTTCCGGTGGAGATCATCTTGAGGAAAACTGGGTCGGAAAGAACCTTGAGAATTATGACTATATCATGGTCCTTACTCATTTTAAGGGCCATCCGATGGCCGGATTCGGAGGTGCTCTTAAGAATATCTCCATCGGTATCGCGTCAAGAGAAGGAAAGGTGCGTATCCATTCCGGTGGTACATTTAAAAAGCCTCCGATAGATGTTGGGGCTATGCTTACAAATCAGGATGTTTTTACCGAGAGCATGGCCGAAGCCGCCAAGTCTGTATCGGATTACGAAGATGGCGGTAATAAGATGCTCTATATAAGCGTACTTAACAATATGTCTGTGGATTGTGACTGTGTATCTGAGCCGGCTGATGTTGATATGCATGATATAGGCATACTTGCATCTACGGATCCCGTTGCTATCGACCAGGCCGCAATAGACCTTGTTTTTAAGGCTCCGGACAGTGAATCATTACAGGAAAGAATACTTTCCAAAAACGGTCTTCATATCTTAACTCATGCGGAAAAGATCGGCCTTGGCAACAGGGCGTACGAATTAAGAAGCATAGACGGAGATGAATAAATGCCTGAGGTTTTAAGCAGAGAACTCGTATATTTCCGGTATTATTTTACTCTGCAGTTATCTCAGATCTTTCCGTACTGGATCTTCGGCATGCTGATCGGATCTGCTGTTTCCGTTTTTTTTAAAGATAAGATCCATTCGTATGTAAAAGAGATCAAAAACGATGAAGGTGGTTTTTTCGGCAGTCTTTGCGGTATCATCTTAGCTTCGGCCATAGGTGTTGCTTCGCCTCTTTGCATGTACGGAACAGTCCCTATCGCCGCATCATTTTCAAAAAGCGGCATTAAAGATGAATTTCTTGCATCATTTATGATGAGTTCGATCCTTTTAAATCCCCAGCTTATCATATACAGCGCGGCATTAGGCCCTAAAATCTTATCTATAAGGATCATAAGCTGTTTTATATGCGGCATCAGTGCCGGCATACTCATTCACTTTTTGAAAAAAGACAAACCGTTTTTTGAATTTAAGAGCTTTGATGAGCCTAAGAACAGGGATACGGATCCGAATATATTTTTAAGATATTTAAAAAATCTCGGACGAAATTTTAAGGCAACCGGCCTTTATTTTCTTGCCGGCATAATCCTTTCGGCACTTTTTCAGAGATATATTCCCGAGGAATGGATTAGTTTTGCGTTTGGAGGAAGTAAGGCATGGGGCGTGCTTATGGCAGCGACGATCGGAGTTCCTCTTTATGTCTGCGG
>DMCJ01000094.1:3657-3836 GCA_003446735.1 Lachnospiraceae bacterium
TTATGTCTGCGGCGGAGGTACGATTCCGATACTAAATTCATGGCTTTCTAATGGAATGAGCATAGGGAGCGCTACGGCTTTTATGATAACAGGTCCTGCAACGAAGATAACAAATCTCGGGGCTCTTAAGATAGTGCTCGGGATCAGAAATTTTTTGATCTATTGGATATATGTGATAG
>DMCJ01000111.1 GCA_003446735.1 Lachnospiraceae bacterium
AAGGATCTTGCAGGAAGATTCATCAAGAACTTCAAGAAGTATGAGACCAACGAGGCAGGGAAGGCACTTGTTGCTGCAGGTCCTCAGCTTTGATCTGAATTTTAAAATCTTAAGGCGGTCGGGAAATCCCGGCCGCTTTTTTTACGGGATAAAGCCGGCGAACGGACGTAAGGCGCGCCATGCTTGAAAAAAATCATAAAATAGTATAAAATTTAAGGGCTTGCATGTGTATATTATAGGGGTCGGTTTATATGAAGAACAGGAAAAATGTCGGAGTGGTCTTCATAGTGGCAGTGCTGCTTATATTGATCACTTTTATGGATACATATATAGTTTTTCGCATCACCTCAAGACAGACCAGAGAGTCCGGATCTCTTCAGCTTGAGACAATAAGCGGCGAGCTTGAGAGCACGATAAACGAGGCCGAAAAGCTCACTATGATGTATGCGATGAATGCAGAGACTTTTCTTGATGATTATCAGGCCATGTACGATTACATCTTCTTAAATGCCGATGAGCTTTCAAAAGATGAAGATCCTGCATATAATGTCTATATAGCCAATCCTGCATGGGCGGTTCTGCCCGGTCTTGAACATCCCGAAGAATTTGTGCCTACCGACCGTATATGGTATACGGGAGCCAGGGCAAATAAAGGAAGACCTTATGTTTCAGCGCCTTATGTGGACGTTGTCACGGGTAATATATGTTATTCGGTATCCGTCCTTATGTCTGATAACGAGACGGTCATTGCCGTGGATTATACCATGGAGAATATCCAGGCTCATATCGCCCAGATGTACGGCGGAGGATCGAGCAACGCCGTGATCGTTACAAATGACGGTATAATAGCAGGGTGTTCCAATGAAGAACTTATCGGAAAGAGACTTACCGATGTACTTCCCGATTATGTCGGGATCTTTTCCCTTGCAAAAAACAAGTCGGGAGTTTCCACTGCCAGGATAAAGGCAGATATGCTTTATGAGAGCCTTTTTGCGGCACATTCCGGCAACGGATGGGTGCTTATCGTAAGTGAAAGCGACTGGGAACTCTATAAAGGCTCATATATCCAGCTGATAATCACCATTATCCTTTCCCTTGCTTTATTCTCCCTTATCATCGTTTTATATCTTTTAGCCAAGAAGAATCAGAAAAAGGCGGAAAATGCCCTTGCATCAAAAGAGGAATTCCTTCAGGGCATAACGGCTGAACTTCACGAACCGTTAAACAGGATACTTGAAAGCTCCGACAGGGAGAGTGTCGAAAATACCGAAGATTACAGGGAGTCTTTCGTTCGTATCCATGATGCCGGAGAAAAGCTCTCCGAGATGATAGGGCAGATCGTTTCCTATTCGGGCATCGTTAAGGCGGGAAAGAAAAAAGAGGATGAGAAAAGGGCTAATATCCCGGGTATGAACAGAAGATTCCGCCTGTGGATCATCATACTCTTAGTAATTGTAATGTTCATAAGCCTTTATGAGAATATGACGGCCACTTACAGATGGGGCCATGAGATGCTAATGGGAGAAGCCAAGAAGTATGAAAACAGGCTTGCGGAGTGGATCAATACCCAAAAGAGCATCCTTGATATGTATTGCAGCTTTATATCGACAAACCCGGAGATACTCGATGATTACGAAGGTACGGTCGAGCTTTTAAAAGGTATAACCGCCCAATATCCCGAGATATCGGTATGCTATATGGCAAATCCCGACTTTGAGCATACAGTCATAATGAATAACGGCTGGGAGCCTGAGAGTGATGACTGGCATGTAGAGCAAAGACCGTGGTATTTGGATACCGAAGCGTCCGAGGAGGGATGGAGCATATCCGCGCCTTATTACGATGAGCAGACGGGTGGATACTGCGTTACGATATCAAAAAAGGTATATAACGCAAATGACGGAGAATTCTTAGGTATATTCGGTATAGATTTCTTTATGGATAAACTCGTGGATATTTTAGGAGATTCCTATTCGGATACCGGATATGCATTTCTTGTCGATCCGCAGGGTGATATCATAAACCATCCTTACGGCGGATATCAGATGACCCAGGACAAAAAGACGAATGTTTCCGGGCTTCCCTACGGAGAGGTTAAAGCCGACGGGAAAAATACGATCATGATACGTGATTATGATAAGTCCGTAAAGATAGTCATGGCTAAGAGAAACGAGGAGAGTAATTTCAGGATCTATGTAGCTTCCGGCTTTAAGGAGATATACGGAAATGTTGTCTTGTTTTCTCTTATCAGCCTTATCACATTCATAGTCGTTATGCTGCTTGTTTATAAGATGGTCACCAATCTTATCGTATGGCAGGATGAGACGAACAGGAAGATGAAGGAGAGTGCCGATGCCGCCATTGCCGCAGGAAAGGCAAAGAGCCAGTTCTTAGCTCAGGTTTCCCATGAGATAAGGACGCCGATAAATGCCGTCCTTGGCATGAATGAGATGATAATCCGCGAATCCGAAGAGGAGAATATCTTAGAATATTCAGAAAATATCAAATCCGCGGGTAAGACACTTCTTTCCATAATCAACAGCATACTTGATTTTTCCAAGATCGAAGACGGCAAGATGGATATAATCCCGGTAAAATACGATCTGGCCCTTATGATAAATAATCTCGTTAATTCGATAAGCGACAGGGCAAATGCCAAGAACTTAAAGCTTAATGTCATGGTCGATCGAAATCTGCCCTGTGCACTTTACGGAGACGATGTCCGCATAACGCAGATAATAATGAACTTACTTACAAATGCGGTAAAATATACGGAAACGGGATCCGTTACGCTTTCATTTGATGACGGCGGCAAGTTTGATGACTATATCTTCCTTGATGTCACTGTCCGCGATACCGGTATCGGTATTAAAGAAGAGGATATGGGCAAGCTCTTTGAATCCTTTGAAAGGATAGAGGAAAAGAGGAACAGGAATATCGAAGGAACCGGCCTTGGAATGGCGATAGTCACCAGACTCCTTGATATGATGGATTCCAAATTAAAGGTGGAGAGCAAATACGGCCAGGGAAGTGAATTCTATTTCAGGATTAAGCAGACCATAGTTGATAATACCCCGATCGGCGATTTCGAAGAGAGGGTAGATCAGGCATACAGGCATACGGATGAAGAGGAAGTGCTTGTTGCGGAAAATGCAAGTATCCTCGTGGTCGATGACAATGATATGAACTTAAAGGTCGTAAAGAACCTTCTTAAGATAAACGGAATTGTTCCGGATCTTTCAATGTCGGGCCCCGATGCTATAGCGCATATCGAGAAAAAGGATTATAATATAGTATTCCTGGATTACATGATGCCGGGTATGGACGGAGTTGAGACTTTAAAGGAATTAAAGAAAAACAACCTGACAAAGCCGGGAATGTACATAATCGCACTTACCGCAAATGCGGTCATGGGAGCCAAGGAAAAATATCTCGCGGCAGGATTTGATGATTATATATCAAAGCCCATAGAGCCTAAGAATCTTACGGATTCGCTAAAGACCTATCTTCCGGCTGATATGATATCATATAAAAAGATATCCGAGATAAAGAAAGATAAAAAGAGCGATCCGCTTTCGGGCGGAGATTACGACCCTTCGGATATCCCGCCCGTAAACGGGGTTGACTGGGCTTATGCTGCAAAGCATCTCCCCTTAAGAGAACTTCTTTTTGAAGCGGTTTCCGATTACAGGGACTGCATAGACTCTCAGACATCAAGGCTTGATGAGATGATATCCAGGTTCCCCGATGAGACGGCCGTAAAAGAATATGAGATACTCATACACAGTATAAAGAGCATATCGGCGCTGATCGGTGTGATCCCGGTTTCCGGACTTGCCAAGATCGCGGAGGATGCCGCCTGTGTTAAAGATGTTGAAAAGGTAAAGAAGATACACGGGATCTTTAAAGAGGAATATTTATCCTATAAGGATAAACTCTCCGAAGTGTGTGCATTATATGAGGGCGAAAAGGAGGAAGAGAAGAAGGAATTTGATAAAGATGCTTTCATGCAGCTTTTAAATGATCTGTATCCGGCAGTTAAGGACTGTGATATAGATAAGGCCGATAAGATCGTTGATGAGTTAAAAAGCTATGCTTATCCCGAAAAGATGAGTGATAAGATAAAGGATCTTACGGCGGCGGTTATAGATCTTGATGAGAAAACGGTAGATAAGATAACAGGGGAATTATCAAAGGGAGAATTCTATGAGTGAAGAAAAAAAGAAGATACTGCTCGTTGACGACAGCGGTATCTCGCTAAGGAGCATCAAAAACATGCTCGATCAGGAGTATGAAGTAGGCGTTGTAAATTCGGGAATAAAATGTTTAGCTTATCTTAAGCAGAATCCGGCAGATCTGATAATTTTAGATTATGATATGCCTGATTTCGACGGAATGCAGACTTTTGAAAAGATAAAGTCGAGCGAGAGCATAAAGGATATCCCCGTGCTTTTCCTTACCGGAGTAAACGACCGTGAACATATCGGAAAGGCTTTGGGGATGCATCCGGCCGGTTATATATTAAAGCCCCCGGATCCCGTAAGACTCCGTGCTACTGTAAAGGAGATCCTCTTAAAAGAGGAGATAGCTCTTAAGATGTGAACATTGTGAAAAACATGTGAAAAGAAGTCGCACAAATTGACTTTGCAGATATATTATGTTAATATAAAAGCACCTGAAATGTTCGTGGCTTCTGTTTTTTGAACCTACATCTACGTAAACGGGATTCCTATATTGCCTTACGGATGCCAGGCCTCCCATTAAGTGACGAGGATCGCAGAAATAAGGTTGCGGTTGCCCACCTGGCTTTTGCTAGGCGTCAGAATGCAGGAGTGAATGTTTCGGGTGTGTTTTTTTGCACTTTTATGAAAAGGAAGATAAAAAAGCTTTATTTAATAGGTAAATCTTTTTCAAATGAGGCAAACGATACTCATGTGGCGGCTTATGCATCAAGCGCCGCTTTCTTCATGGTATTGTCACTTATACCCATGTTATTACTGGTCTGTTCCATTGTGCCTTTTACTCCGATATCAAGGGCGGACCTTATTAAGATGGTTGAAATGTTTGTCCCGAAATTCCTTATTCCCTATGCAGAAAATACGATAGATGAGGTCTATGACAATTCATTTACGGCCTTATCGATATCTGTCCTGGTTACACTCTGGTCTGCCGGAAAGAGTATGCTTGCGATATGCAGGGGGCTCGATTCGATACACCATGCGAAGATCAGGACAAATTATGTGTTTTTAAGGATTAGAGCGAGCATTTATACCGTGATATTACTTGCGGTGCTTTTGATCCTTCTTTTACTCGGAGTATTTGAGGAGGGAACGGTCAATTTTGTTGAAGGCTATCTGCCGGCTATTGCCGGTTTTACTCCGTTTCTTTCATGGTTAAAGGACGTGCTGATATTCATCGCATCGTTTTTATTCTTCCTTGCGATGTTCACGTTCCTTCCCAACAGGAAGCTTAAGGCCAACACCCAGATAGTGGGAGCTTTGTTTACCGCCTTATCCTGGAGTGTTTTTTCGTATATATTTTCAATTTACGTATCGCGGTTTGCGGTATACAGTGTGTATGGATCGATGACTACTATAGCATTTACGATGTTTTGGTTTTACTGTTTATTTTATCTGTTGTTTTTGGGAGCTCTGATCGGGCGATTTCTGGAGCCTGCGACGCAGTATTTGGCTAACGAATCGGCAGTCGGCAGGCGGAAAAGAGAACGGAAAAAAGACCGGCTTATAAAAGATGCCGTTAAGGCAACACAAAAGGCCGGAGAGAGAATAAATTAGAAAGGATGTTTCAAAAATGAAGGAACAGCTTGAACAGATTAAGAATGAGGCCTTAAAGAAGATATCCGAGGCTCTTTCATTAGATGATCTTAACGAGGTCAGGGTTTCGCAGCTCGGTAAAAAGGGTGCGCTTACATCAATACTTAAAGGAATGAAGGACGTTTCGGCCGAGGAGAGACCCAAGGTCGGAGCAATGGTAAATGAAGTAAGGACCCAGATCGAGGAAGCACTTGAAAATGCCAGAAAGGAAATGGAGAGAAAGGTCCTTGAGGCAAGACTTAAAAACGAGACCATAGATGTTACGCTTCCCGCAAAAAAGAGCAGGATAGGACATAAGCATCCCAACACCATAGCCCTTGAGGAGGTTGAGAGGATATTCATCGGTATGGGCTATGAGGTCGTTGAAGGACCGGAGATAGAAAAGGACTATTATAATTTCGAAGCCTTAAATATCCCCGAAGGACATCCCGCCAAGGATGAGCAGGATACATTCTACATAACCGGAGATATATTGTTAAGGACACAGACCAGCTCCACCCAGGTTCATGAGATGGAAAAGGGAAAGCTCCCTATCCGCATGATCGCACCCGGAAGAGTTTTCAGATCGGATGAAGTGGATGCCACGCATTCACCTTCCTTCCATCAGATAGAAGGTCTTGTTATAGACAAGAATATAACCTTTGCAGACCTTAAAGGTACGCTTGCGGAATTTGCAAGGGAACTTTTCGGTGAGGATACAAAGGTTAAGTTCAGACCCCATCATTTCCCCTTTACGGAGCCTTCCGCAGAGGTGGATGTAAGCTGCTTTAAATGCAAGGGCGCAGGCTGCAGGTTCTGTAAGGGCTCGGGCTGGATCGAGATCTTAGGCTGCG